>CAVXOO010000344.1:0-5032 GCA_963762945.1 uncultured Acidobacteriaceae bacterium
CATCCAGTACACCACCAGCTTCAACCTGCCCCCAGGCAAGTACCAGATCAAATTTGTGGTGCGCGAAAATCAAACCGGCCGCATGGGCTCGTTCATCGCTAATGTCACGCTGCCCGATCTCAAAAAGGCCCCGATTAAAATGAGTTCAATTTTGCTGGCCTCGCAACGGAGCGCCAGCAAGAAGCAGGATCTCCTGGTGCGCAACGGCCAGGAATACGTGCCCAACATAAGCCACGTTTTCCGCCAGGATCAGCACCTCTATTTGCTCTACGAGGTCTACGACCCCGCGCGCGCGAAGCCCAGCGGCAACGGACCCAAGACGCCGAAGCCGGGCATCGATCTATTAAGCAGCCTCGAACTGATTCAGGGTTCCACAAAGATATATGAGACGCCCATCGTGCAGGCGAAAGCGCTCAATGTCGAAGGCCGCGACGCTGTCAGCTTCGAACTCGATCTCCCCTTGAGCGCACTCAAGCCCGGCGCTTATCTTTGCCAGTTGAATGTGATCGACGATGCCGCCGGCAGCTTCGCGTTTCCGCGCTTTGCCGTGCTGGTGCGCGAAGCATCCGCGCTGCCGGCCGCCGCACCCGTCGCTGCACCCGTAACTGGGCCCGCTCCGCCCAGCGGCGGCGCAGATTAATCGCAATCCAAGCCATTGAGCGCGCAGGCCGCGACACCCAATCACCGACAACATCTGAATCGGCTCTTCTGCGCCTTTCATCTCCTGCAATTTTAATCACCTTTTAAATAATCGACATCCTTGGAAATTTAACCAATGTAATATCAGTATCTTAGATTTTTATCTTGACAATCGTATCAAGTGAGGATAAAAATGTTGACGGTGACTTTCGTCACTTTGGAGGTACTAAATGCGCCGTGTACTCGCAGCCAGTCTTCTGCTCCCCTCACTGCTCCTCCCCGCAGCGGCAAAAGCCAGCACGCCCGTGAACGACGCCTCTGCCCCAACCCCGGTTCGCGTAAGCACCGGTATCACCCGCCCAGTTCTTCTTGGACTCCCTGTGCTCTCTGTGCCGCAGGGCCTTTCCGCTGACCTGATCCCCACCGATGCCCAGGTCGGACTCTCTCTCACCGTCAACGAAAAGGGTCAGCCCCAGAACGTGAAGGTCGTCAAGTCCTTCAGCCCCATTGTTGACGCTCGCGTGATCGATACCGTCAGCCAGATGCACTTCCGTCCCGGCAAAATCGACAATCAGCCCACCGCCGTCGATCTTAACCTCATCGTCAACGTAACTCGCTAACCGGCCCGTCTGCCTCTTCCAGAACAAAAAGATGCCAGGGCCCGTTCTCCAACAGGCTCTGGCATTCCTAGAGCACAAATTCCTCTTTCGCCGAGCCGCGCAAACCCCGGCCAATTCTCGCGTTGATCTTCGCTGTTTGCGTTGACCTTTACGGTTTGCTCGCGGGCTTCGCAGCTGCCCCCGGCGTCGCAGTCATGTGTTTCAGTTCCACCAGCGCCGCCCCGTACTCGATGTAGTCCTTGATGCAATTGCCTTCGACGGCGTGGAAACGCTCCTGAGCCACGCTCCGCTTCTGATGCGCAAGCGCATCCTCGCCCGTGTAAAAATTCACCTCGCAGGCTCGGCCCACGTGGGTTTCCGGATCGGGATCGGCGGCCGCGGCCATCAGATCGTCACTCGTCGTTCGCCCCAGGTAAAAACTCAATACCGGCCCCGGCCAGTCGGTCAGGTTCGCTTTCTGCGCCACCTCTTCCATTTCGCCGCTGCCCTCCTGATGCAGACGCGCTTGCGCGATGTGCAGCCACAACGCCGCGTAAACCGCCGTCGTAGTGGAAGAATCAACCCCGATACTGAGTTCGAAATCCGCTATAGCCTGGCCGGTCTGGCCCGCCAGATAATGCGCGCATCCCCGCTCCAGGAAGGCATACTGCCGGTTTGGCTGCAATTCCAGAGCCTTGTCGAAATCCGTAATCGCCGGCGCGTACTGGCCTTTTTGGAAGTACTCCAGGCCGCGCATCGCGAATCCGTCGGAATCTTTTGGCTCCATTCCGACGTACTTGTCCAGGTCGGTAATCGCCGTGCCGTACTGCCCCTCGAGCCCGTGTGTCAGCCCGAGATAGTAGTAGGCCAGCGAATAATCCGACTTCACTAGCAGCGAGTGGTTGTACTCGCCAATGGCTTCATCGTACTGCTGCTCATGGCGGTAGGCGTTGCCGCGGCTTTCGTATCCGTCCGGGTCACCCGGCTTGAGCGCAATGTACTTGGTATAGGCGGCGATCGCCGCCGAGTACTCCTTCTTGTCGGCATCCGCCACGCCCGTGTTGTAAGTCGCAAGCGCAT
Source organism: uncultured Acidobacteriaceae bacterium (assembly GCA_963762945.1). Classification (GTDB taxonomy): domain Bacteria; phylum Acidobacteriota; class Terriglobia; order Terriglobales; family Acidobacteriaceae; genus Telmatobacter. Next base: position 2,319 of record CAVXOO010000344.1, read on the forward strand.
GATTGGGATCAAGCCGCAGCGCCGCCTGGTAATCCTCCAGGGCCCGGTCGTACTCGCCCTTCATCATGTATGCATGTCCGCGGTTGTTAAAGCCGTCCGGATCGCTCGACGCCTTCTGCACGTAAATGTCGTAGTCGGCGATGGCTTTGTCCCACTCTTTTTTGTCGCCCCACGCATTGCCGCGGTTGTAGTAGGCCAGCGCGTAATTCGAATCGATGCGGATGGCGTCGTCGTAGTCCGCCATGGCGCGGTCCACCTGGCCCATGTCGCTGTACACATTCCCGCGCGTATTCAACGCCCCGGCAAAGTCCGGCTTCAGCTTCAGGGCCTGATCCAGATCCTGCATCGCCAGCTCGTATTCCTTCTTGTCGCGGTAGGCGATGCCGCGATCGAAGTAGGCGCTCGCCAGGTCCGTCGTCGATTCCTGTCCGGCCTGGATCAGCGCGGTGCAGCCCGCGATGCTGGTGTCGGGATCGTCGGCCTTGCACTTATCCCAGTTTTGGTCGCGAGTTTGTCCCCCGGCGGCCACGGCGGCGCCAAGAAGAATACATGCATAAAGACCAGACTTGCGGATCACGTTTGCTGCCTCCCTTGATTTGGAAATTTTGGGGTGGAAACATCATACACCCGGCCCAAGCCCGCTATCTATCCGTCTCCCGTAGCGCCTCCAGCATCCGCCGGTCCTCAACGCTCAGTGCCGCGCCCTCCAGCAGATCCGGGCGGTTTTTGAGCGTCTTTTTCAGTTGCTGCTCCCGCCTCCAGCGCCGGATCACGGCATGGTCGCCGTTCATCAGCACTTCGGGCGCGCGCAACCCGCCAAATTCGGCCGGCCGCGTAAAGTGTGGATAGTCCAGCAATCCTCCGGCGCCGTGCTGCGAGCGCGGAACCCCTTCCACGTCCGAGTCGATCTCCGCGTCGGCCACGCCAAAACTCTCAAACTCGCCGGAAGCCTCGTTGCCCAGCACGCCCGGAACCAGCCGCATCGTCGCGTCCACAACCACCGCGGCCGCCGCCTCGCCGCCGCTCAGCACATAATCCCCAATCGACAGCTCCATGTCGCAGTAGAGCTCGTTGATCCTCTCGTCCACGCCCTCGTATCGGCCGCAGATCAGCACCACCCGTTCCAGTCCCGCAAGCTCCCGCGCCATTGCCTGCGTAAACACCCGGCCCTGCGCCGAAAGCAAAATCACCCGCGTCGAAATTCGGGCAGACTGTGCCCCATCCATGGCGCAGCTTTCCGCGCCTATCGATCCGGCCCGTAAATACTGAGGATTGGGTGCCCCATCCATTCCGCGCCCTGTGCGGAATGGGTGGGATAGCACGACACTACTTGAGGGCCGGATCAATAGCGTGGCTTCGCAGCTATTTTGACTGTCTCGCTCGGCTTTCGGGGAAATGCCGAGCCCCTCCAGCGCCTCGGCCAGCGGCTCCGGCTTCAGCACCATGCCTTCACCGCCGCCAAACGGGCGGTCGTCTACGGTGCGATGCCGGTCGTGCGTAAAATCGCGCAGATCGTGCAGCCGGATCTCGACCAACCCCTCGGTCTGCGCCCGGCGCACGATTCCCTGCGCAAAAACACTCTCAAAGTACCCGGGAAAAATGGTCACAATATCGAAGCGCATACGTTCTAAAGCGGCGCAACCACCGAAGCTAGCGAAGTCAGCGCAGCTAGATTGATTGTGACACAACACAGAATAAGCCTTGACCTCTTTGAGTGGGTCGGATCAACCAAAACCAAGCTCCAGAGACTGAAGGCCCCTCTCACCAATGGCCCCTCAGTCCCGAGTCCCTGCCTTCTCGGTCCCTTGTTCCCTCGGTCCCTTGGCCCCTGCCTTTCTACCGCCCTTGCCGGGTGCCCCATCCATTCCACGTCGTCTCCGCGGCGACCGGAATGGGTGGGATAGCACGAACCCCGGCCCACCGCCTTCAACTCAGCACAAGAAAATGGGCGGGATACCACGACACAGTCTGAGGGCCAGCTCAATACGGTCTGCCCGCACTTCCCAGCCACGCACGCGCCGGCGTCCACAGCCGCGCGGTCACCACGCCAAACAGAAATCCCCCCACGTGCGCCAGATACGCCACGCCGCCCGATTGCACCGTGGCCACCATGCCCACACTGAACAGTTGAATCAGAAACCAGACCCCAATCAGCAGCGCCGCGGGAATGTACGTGACACGGATAAAGATCAGGATCCAAACCAGCGACCGGATGCGGTCGCGCGGAAACATCACGATAAACGCGCCCATCACCGCCGCAATCGCGCCGCTAGCGCCCAGGCAGGGAACGTGCGAGCTTGGGCTTCCCGCCACCTGCGCCAGCATCGCCACCACGCCTCCCGTCAAATAAAACAGCAGGTAGCGCATGCGCCCCATGGCATCCTCAATCGCAGGCCCGAATGCCCACAGGAAAACCATGTTGCCCGCGATGTGCAGCCATCCTGCGTGCAAAAACGTGCCGGTGACGAGCGTGATCAGGTTGCGGCCGTGCTCAATGTGCGCGGGAATCACCGCCCAGCGGCGCACGAACGCGTTGCCCTCCGCCAACTCTTGCAGAAAGACAAACGCATTCGTCACCACGATCAGCAGCGTCACCAGCGCAAAGCGCCGCGTGCGCCGCGACGCATCCCCAAGCGGGATCAAAGTTCCCACGTTCGCGTTCCTCGAGAATTTCGGGCGTCAGAGCAAAAAACACCTCTGGCGCCGGCGTCATT
>CAVXOO010000345.1:0-3432 GCA_963762945.1 uncultured Acidobacteriaceae bacterium
TGCGAAAACTGCAGCGCATCAGGGCGTGGTGGCGCTGGTGCGCGCGCAGGAGTTTCTTGCCCTCGAAGATCTGTTGGGGCCGGCTGCGGAAAATGCGAATGCGTCGCGTCTGGTTCTCGCGATCGATGGCGTGGAAGACCCGCAGAACCTGGGCGCGCTGCTGCGCGTGGCCGATGGAGCCGGCGTGGACGGCGTGGTCCTCACCGAGCGCCGGTCTGCTCCGCTGAGCCCCGCGGCCGTCAAGGCCAGCGCGGGCGCGGCCGAGCATCTGCGCATTGCCCGCGTGGTGAATCTGGTGCGCGCGCTCGAGGAATTGAAACGCCAGAATCTCTGGGTTGTGGGTCTCGACGAGCGTGGCGAAACCGACTACGACCGCTTCGACCTCACCGGCAATCTGGTCCTGGTGCTGGGCCGCGAGGGCGCGGGGCTTCATGACTTAGTCCGCCGCACCTGCGATCATCTGCTGCGCATTCCCATGGCCGGCGGCGTCAGCTCGCTCAACGTCTCCGCCGCGGGGGCCGTGGTGCTCTACGAGGCCGCGCGTCAGCGGCGCGTTGCTGCCCAATCTCCCGGCGCTCTCGTCCAAAAGGCTGCTGCACGCAGTGCGAAAGGTCTAGGTTCATGAAGGTAATTAGCTCCGCGTCCCATTCTCTCGCGGGTATTTTGGCGAAAGGGCGGGGGATTATGCGCACAACAAGTCTTTTTTTCGCGAGTGTCTTTTTCATCGCGCTCCCCGTTGCAGCCCAAACTGCTCCCGCCGCACCGCCAGACAAATCGGCTCAAGATCAGCCGGCTCAGGACCAGGCTCATCACGGCCAGGTCATTTTCTCAAGTTCCACCGACGCGAATGGCGTGACCACGACCACGGTTGGTCCCGGCGCGCAAAAAACAGCCACCGCCGGCCAGACTGTCGAAGCGCCAACGGCCAGCGACGGCGAGCGTGAAGCCATTACCTTCACCGCATTCAATCTGGACGTGCATCTTCGCGTTGCCGTGCACGAGATCGCCGTCCGCGCTCTGGTGACGGTGCGCAACGATGGCAAAGTGCCGCTCAAGCAAATTCCATTGCAAATTTCTTCCTCGCTGCACTGGGAGCGCATCCGCGTGGACGCGCGCGACGCTTCTTACACCGTCGCCACGCTCAACTCCGACACCGATCACACGGGCCAGCTTCACGAGGCCGCTGTCCAGCTCGCCACGCCGATTGCGCCCGGCGCGAGCCTGCAACTCGACGTTACCTATTCTGGTGCGATACAACAATCGGCCGCGCGCCTCGCCGCCATCGGGACGCCGGCGGACGCGGCGCTCCACTCCGACTGGGATGCGATCGACACCGATTTCACAGGGCTGCGCGGCTTCGGCAACGTGGTCTGGTACCCCGCCTCCGCGCCTCCCGTGATTCTTGGCGACGGCGCGCGCGTCTTCGACGAGATGGGCGAGCATAAACTGCGCATCTCCGGCGCGCATTTCGTTCTGCATCTCGCCGTTGAATTTCCTCACGGCCACGCGCCCACAGTCGCCGTCATCAATGGGCACTCGATGCCGCTCACCATCACTGAGCCGCAGAATGCAGGCGACGATATCTCCGGCGTCGCCACGGCCGCGCTCGATACGCAAGTGCAGGGCTTCGAGGCGCCCAGCCTCTTTGTTGCCGTGCGCAACGAGCATCACGCCACGAACACAACACTCTGGACGCTGTTAACAGAGGACGCATTCTCCGATGCCGCTGTTAAGGAGTGGTCTTCCGCTGCCGCCACTGTGACGCCGTTTTTGCAAAGCTGGCTCGGCCAAACGCCGCGTTCGCAGCTCACAATTGTCGATCTGCCCGATCCCGAGGACACGCCCTTTGAGACCGGTGCACTCCTGGTCACCGCTGTTCGCCAGGGGACGCAGGATCAGCTCACAGGCGTAATGGTCCACGCGCTCACGCATGCGTGGATGTCGTCGCCGCGCGCGTGGTTGAGCGAAGGCGTTGCGCACTTTATGGGAACCTTGTGGCTGGAAAAGCAGTTGGGCCGCGCGAAGGCGCTCGAAGCTCTCGAATCCGGCCGCGATGCGCTCGCGTTAATCGAGCCGCCCAGCCCCGGAGAGAGTTCTGGCCAGTCGCTGGCCGCAGCCATCTCGCCCGCCTACTACCGGACGAAGGCGACGTATATTTTCTGGATGCTGCGCGATCTCGGTGGCGATGCCGCGCTCTCCGCGGCCTTCAGCGCCTACTCGCCAGTTCAGGATGCGGCGAGCGGCCTCGGTCCGACTTCGGGCATTAGCTCTTTCGAAAAGCTTCTCGAGCAAACAGAAGCGCACCGCGATCTTTCATGGTTTTTTGCCGATTGGGTCATGGCAGATAAGGGACTGCCCGACATCGCGATCGACAATGTCTTTTCCACCTCCGCCGAGCCGGCGCCGCGCACGTCGAGCGCGTCCGATTCCAGCGCCGAGCCCGACGCCAACGGATGGCTGGTCACTGTCGATTTGTCCAACTCGGGCTACGCCGCGGCGGAAATTCCCGTCATCGTGCGCAACGCCGACACAGCGGTCACGGAACGTGTGCTGGTTCCAGCGCGCGGCAAGGCAACCAAGCGCATACTCATCCAGGGCCGTCCAACTGAGGTCCAGGCCAACGACGGCACCGTGCCGGAGACTGAGGCCAGCGTGCATATTCGGCATCTCGCGGATGCAGGCGGCGATGCGCCGTCGGGTACATCGGGCGCTTCGCAGCAATGATGCAGGGACATTCTGAGCGAGTGGAAGCACATGGGCGACAACGTGAAATTCGAGGTTAGGCGGAGACTCTGAGGGCCGGGAGGCCCTCAGTACAGCCGGTCAGGAGACCGGCGCTACAATTTCCGGCGACATGCGAGAATTGCGCGCTAGCTGTGGTGCTCTGCGCCGCGCGCCCTGACTTTGAACCAGATGGGGGTGCCCTTGAATCCGAAGGCCAGGCGAATCTGGTTCCCTAGAAACCGCTCGAAGGCGAAGTGCAGTTTTATGTCGCGATCGGTGAAAAGTACAAAGGTAGGCGGGGCCACCGCCGCCTGCGTCATGTAAATGATGCGCACGCGCTTGGCCATGGGCACGGGCGCGCGCTGAAAATCGACCTTCTCGAGAAATCGATTCATTTGTCCCGTGGTGACGCGTTTGCGCCGCTCTTTGGCGACGGAAACCACTTCGTGCAGCACGCGCGCCATGCCTTTGCGCTGCGGGCCGATGGCTTCAAGCGCTGAAAGAAAAATCACCGGCGCGTAATCGAGATACTTGAGCACCTTGCGCAACTGCCGCTCGAAGATCTCGCGATCGGCGGGCGGCTTGCCATCGGTGCGGCCCGTGGTGACCGCGTCCCACTTGTTTACCACGATAATCACGCTGCGCCCGCTCTCGTGCGCGTAGCCCCCGATGGTGGCGTCGCTTGCGGTAACGCCTTCGGCCGCATCG
>CAVXOO010000346.1:0-3236 GCA_963762945.1 uncultured Acidobacteriaceae bacterium
GCCAATTGCCAAAGAGCACCTCGACTGCCGTGCTGATAGAACGCAACTTAACCCGCCGGCGACGGATGCGAGGGTCCCGGACCCCGTCCGATTTCATTCAGCATCGTTCATTATCGGACAATGCGCAATTCGGCGGAAGATCGTGATCCGAATCGAGCCGGATTGTGGAAACAAGCGGCGGATTTCCCGTACTGGTTGGGTGATTTTACTATGAACTATAGTCCTCTGTGCTATAGTTCATAGTGCTAGGTCGATCTTGTGCGGGTTTTCAAGACCAGATGGTTCGCGCGCTTTGCCCGGAGTGAAGGAATCGCGGACAGAAGTCTGCGTGAGGCCATCGAGCGGGCCGAGCGGGGCTTGATCGATGCAGATTTGGGCGGCGGGCTGATTAAGCAGCGCGTTGCCCGGCGGGGACAGGGGCGATCTGGTGGGTATCGCGTGATCGTCGCGTACAGGGCAAAGGTCCGGAGTGTTTTCCTTTTTGGATTTGCAAAGAACGAAAGAGAAAACATCAGCGCCGATGAATTGGCGTTCCTCCGCGAGCTTGCAGGCAACTGGCTTGCCGCCGACACCGCAAGGATGCAATCGGAGATCGAAGCCGGCAATTTACAGGAGGTCGAATATGGCGAAAAAACTCAGTAGGATGTCCGAGGCCATTCTTGAGATGGCGGGCGACCAATATCGAATCGGCTTGATGGACAAGGCGGAGTACGAAAAGATCACGGTCCGCCTGCTCGGCGCGCAACCGCTTTCCACAGCCAAGCCGATCAAGGCCAAAGAGATACAGAAGATGAGGGAGAAGGCTAACCTGAGCCAGGCTGTCTTCGCCCGTTCTCTGAATCTGAGCGTGGGCTACATCTCGCAGTTGGAGCGGGGAATCAAGCAGCCGAAAGGCCCGGCGCTGGCGCTCCTGAATGTGATCAAGCGCAAGGGGTTTGAGGCGATCCTGTAACGAGCGGAGCGTCGGAGATGACCAGAGAGCGAAAGTCACCGCAGGTGAAGAAACAGCTTGAATACAGCAGCGATCACTTTACGTTCTCAAATGCTCCGCACGCATTTCGGAAGTCCTGGAAGCGAAAAAAGGCTAATACCAATCGAGAATATCGCCGAAAGAGCGACGAGCTATTGGTGCAAGCCAAGCCGGAAATGTCTGCCGATGATGCTGAAGCTATCGTCGGAGATTTGACGATTGGGCGTCTCAAACGTTCGATTACTCGCGAGCGACTGCGCAAACATAGCATCGTGTCTCTCGGAGAAAAGGTTCAGATTAAGCTCGAAAAGCGTAAAGGCTTAGCGGGACGCAGGGTGGACAAGCGCAGAAACGAGGATGAGGTGGTTACGGAAGCCGTTACTACGCTCGCCTCGTTGAATGGTGAAGACCTTCTAAAGTTTTTGAGGCGCGCCGTGAAGTTTCTTGAGGGCGGAGATCCAATCGAGTGGGCGCGGGTCAGCCAATCCGGCGACCGTCTAGACCGCGCACTCGGTTTTCTTGAGGCGCTAGAGAGAGGTGGCCATTACCGCGAGGCTCTTTGCGCAGATCGGCAGCTACGCGAAGCTTTTCAGCAATGGCGGCAAAAGGCCAACCGAATTTTGAGAAAGGAAGCGATACCCGGCCTTCGAAAGGCTGAGGAGAAGAGAACTCTCAAAGGGAAGTTGAATTCGTTGCGCCGCTCGTCCGCGAGTTAATCGTGAGAACCTCGGATAGAAACACAAAGCCCATCCCTTTCGGGATGGGCTTTGCGCTGAATTACTGCCGCCCGATCAGCACTCGGTTCCGAAGTCCTTTTCAAACGCTTCGGAGAGGCGCGTGCCCCAGTCGTTCTTGGGCCTGAGACGGCCGCCGAAAAAGCGCAGGATGGGCGGCTCGTCGAAGAAGTCGAGGCCGCCGATCAGATCGCGATGCTTCATCAGCCATTGCAGGCGGTCGGTGGCGTACTCGAAGTGCGACATGGTGAAGACGCGCCGCGGCACGGCCAGGCGCAGCAGTTCGAGATCGGAGGGCACGTCGTTGCCGGCCTCGTCGCGGTCCATCGAAAGCGTTCCGCGCTCCATGCCGCGAATGCCCGATGCGATATACGCGGCTGCGGCCAGCGCGCCGGCAGGATAATCGGTTTGCGGAACCTGCGGGATGAAGCGCATCGCGTCCAGATGGCAGGCCAGACCTCCCGGAGGCGTGACCACGGGTACTCCGGAATCGATGAGGCGGCCGCAAAACCATTTGATGGCGTCGGCCGACGAGCTGGCAATCTCAAGCTCGGTCATCTCGCGAATGCCCACGGCCATGGCTTCAATTTCCTTCGAAGACATCCCGCCGTAAGTGTAAAAGCCCTCGTACACCGGCAGCCAGGGGCGAATGGCTTCGTGCAGATCCTTGCGGTTGGTGGCGATCAAGCCGCCACGCACCATGCAACTCTTGCGGCCGGAGAGATAACAGAGGTCGGCCACGTCCATCATCTCGCGGACGATCTGGCGAATGGATGCATTTTCGTAGCCGGGCTCGCGCTGGCGGATGAAGTAGGCATTCTCGGAGATCAGGCTGGCATCGAGCACCAGCGGAATGCCCAGCGGCGCAACCAGCGCCTTCACTGCGCGCAGATTGGCGAGCGAGAAAGGCTGGCCGCCGATCAAGTTGGTCGTGGCTTCCATGCGCACGAAGGGAATCTTCGCCGCGCCGTGCTCATCGATCGCTGCCTTCAGGCGGCCCATATCCATGTTGCCCTTGAAGGGGTCGCTCGACTGCGTGTTGAGTGCCTCGGGGCCAAAGAGTTCGAGCACCGTTGCGCCCATCAGATTGAAATGGGCTTTGGTGGTGGTGAAGTGGTAGTTCATCGGGATGAAGGTCCCGGGCTTGATGAAGGTCTTGGCCAGGAGATGCTCGGCGGCGCGGCCCTGGTGACAAGGCAGCAGATACTCGTATCCCAAAATCTCCTTCACCGCGTCGGCCAGCTTGTAGAAGCTCTCCGAACCCGCATAGGCGTCGTCCGAGACCATCATGGCGGCCTGCTGGTTATCGCTCATGGCGTTGGTGCCGCTGTCGGTGAGCATGTCGAGGAAAATATCGCGCGTGCGCAGCAGGAACGTGTTGTAGCCGGCTTCTTCAATGGCGCGAAGCCGTTCGCGCGCCGGCACCAGCCGGACCTTTTGCACAATGCGGATCTTGTGCATCTCGATAGGAATCTCAGAACCGTTGGACAGACGAATACTCATGGGCTAGCGCACCACCTCGAGGTTGTTTG
>CAVXOO010000347.1:0-12795 GCA_963762945.1 uncultured Acidobacteriaceae bacterium
AAGCGCGCGCCGGCCTTTATGAAGCTTTCGGCGGTTGGAGCGTGACGCCGCCGGTGGGAATGAGCTTGAGATGCGGAAAGGGCGCGAGCAGAGCCTTCAGGTAGCTTGCGCCGCCGACGGCGGAGCAGGGAAAGATCTTGACATAGTCTGCGCCGGCGTTCCAAGCCGTGATGGCCTCGGTTGGCGTTAGCGCGCCGGGGCAAGAGATCTTGTTATTGGTTTTGGTTGTGTGGATCACTTCGGGATGGAAGCTGGGACTGACGACGAACTCCGCGCCGGCATCGATGGTGGCCTGAGCCTGATCGGCGGTGGTGACGGTCCCGGAGCCAAGCAGCAGCTTCGCACCGTATTCCTTGTTGAGTTCCTTCAACAGATCGATGGCGCCGGGGACGGTCATCGTGACTTCAACCACGGTGACGCCGCCGGCGATCATGGCATCGACGATGGCGCGGCCCTGTGCAACGCTCTTGGCGCGCAGAACGGGAATGAGGCCAACGCGCTCGATGATTTGCTGGGTGGATTCTGTCATTGTCTAACCTTTCAATGGTGTCAGCACTTTCATCGCTAACTTTTAGCCATTTCCTCGCCGAATGAAACTGCTGGATCAACCAGAACCAAGCTAAAAGCTAGAGGCTAGAAGCTAGCGGCTGATTCTACCGTGCAATCCGCGCCGACCCTCCCTGAATGACGCGTTCGACCTCTGCCAGCGTGGCCATGCTGGTGTCGCCGGGAGTGGTCATGGCAAGAGCGCCGTGCGCCACGCCGCATTGCACGGCCCAGTCGATGCCTTTGCTTGCGAGCAAACCGTAGATCAATCCGGAGGCGAAGCTGTCGCCGCCGCCCACGCGATCGAAGATGTCGATCTCGCGCTGCGGGACGTGAACGATTTTGTCCTCATAAAGCGCGATGGCGCCCCACGCGTTGCGGCTGGCGGTTTGCGCGGTGCGCAGAGTGCTGGCGATGAGCTTGAGGTTGGGATACGCGGCTGCAACCTCGCGCAGCATCTCTTCGTAGCCTGCAATGGGCAGCTCGGCGAAATCCTCGCCCACTCCCTTGATGGCGATGCCGAGCATGGCGGAGAAATCCTCTTCGTTGCCAAGCAGCACGTCGACCTTGCTGACGATCTCGCGATTGACCTCCTGCGCCTTGGCCTTGCCGCCGATGGATTTCCAGAGCGAGTCGCGGAAGTTCAGGTCGTAGGAGATGGGCGCGCCATATTTGCGCGCGGCGTCCATGGCTTCGACGGCGACTTCGGCGGTTGACGCCGAGAGCGCGGCAAAAATGCCGCCGGTATGCATCCAGCGCGAGCCATTCGCGGGGCCGAAGATCGACTCCCAGTCAAAATCGCCGGGCTTGACCTGGCTGATGGCGGTATGGCCGCGGTCGGAGCAGCCAACCGCCGCGCGCAGGCCGAAGCCGCGCTCGGTAAAGTTGAGGCCGTTGCGCACAGTACGGCCGACGCCATCGTAAGGAAGCCAACGGATCAGCGAGGTGTCGACGCCGCCCTCAAGAATGAAATCCTCGATCAGTCGGCCGACGGGATTCTCGGCAAGCGCCGTAGCAACAGCCGAGCGCAGTCCGAAGCAGCGGCGCAAGCCGCGGGCCACGTTGTATTCGCCGCCGCCCTCCCACACTTGAAACTGGCGCGCGGTGTGGATGCGCATGTCGCCCGGATCGAGGCGAAGCATGACTTCTCCGAGGCTGAGACAGTCCCAGCGGCGACTAGAATCGGGAATCGAGAGCGAGTTCATGGTCAAACAATACTTTAGCGCACAGAGGTTTGGGCGGTCAGTGAGCCAGGTTTGAGGCCGTAGCCGGCAATTCGGCATTTGATATACTGAAGGGCAGAGCGGAAGTGGTGAAATTGGCAGACACACCATCTTGAGGGGGTGGCGCCCAAAAGGCATAGGGGTTCAAGTCCCCTCTTCCGCACCAAGATTTTTACCTACGGCCCGGCGCAGCGCAACCCCTCATCGCCGGAGTTGGAAAGCAGCCAAGAATGTCTATTCTGTTTGATTTCGTGATCGTCCTGCACGTGATTGTGTGCTTCTTCCTGATTGGCGTCGTCCTGTTGCAGCAGGGCCGCTCGGCCGATCTCGCCGGCGCATTCGGTGGCCAAGGTTCGCAAACCGCATTCGGTCCCCGCGCCGCGGCCAACGTGCTTACACGGCTGACCACGTGGTCGGCGATCATCTTCACGTGTACGTCGATCGCGCTCGTGGTTCTGTTTGTGCGTACCACCGGATCGCACTCGGTGACCGAGGGCACGCAGGCGCCAGTCAGCGCTCCCGCAAAGCCGGGAAAATAAGAGCAGGGAGTAGGGAGTAGCCAATAGGGAATAGGCTTTCCCGCGTGAACTTTCGCAATCAGGCCGCGAAGACTCATTTCCATTTCTGCTCGGAGGCGGGAAGGGCGCGTAGCCGAAGGCGGGCGTGGTCTTTCTACTCCCTACTGGCTACTCCCTACTCCCTATCTTTCTCACACCGGCGGCATCGCATCCACTACAGGCACTCCGGGCGGCGGCGAGAAATGGAACGTCCCAGCCGGAATCGGCAAATCGGACTGCTGGTCCGTGAAAGTGAAGCGCGTGGTCGCGCCGTCCACCTCCACGATCTCGATGGCCGCGATCGCGCCTGCGGCATTGACCGTCAGAGAGAGCCGAGTGACGCGATCCTCATGTCCCTTGGGCACGCCGCTGAGCGTGTAGTTGCCGTTCGCGGCTGCCACAAGCTTTAATCCGCTCAATTCCTTTTCGAGTTCGGTGTGTCCCAGCAGAAAACGCAAAGGCGAGCGCAAGTCGTCCAGTTCTTTGGCGGAGATGCGTTGCACCTGGGCGTCGCCCTGCGTGTAGAGCCAGGCAAATTTTCCGTCGAGCAGGAAAAGTTTTCCCGCGGGCGTCGTGTAGCGCCACAACATCTGGCCGGGCTTGCGCAAAAAAAGCGTGCCGGTCTCAGTGCGCGTCATTCCCAGGCCGGCATAATCCTCGCGGAACCCGGCCTTGAGCGAATGCAATTGATCGTAGTGACGGTCGACGCGCGCAGCCAGTTCCAGCGCGCTCACCTGCGTGGGAGCTTGTCCAAAGAGCAACGGTGCGCAAACGCCACTGACGCCGAGCGCAAAGCTCGCCGAAAGAACAGCCACACGCAGACCAGCCGCGCCGGTCAGCCCCTTGCCAGCCCTCATTGCAGCGACTGCGTGCAGTTGGTGCCGCCGGTGGGATCGTATTTGGGATTGCTGCCATACTGGTCGGAGCAGAAGCCGCGATTGCCGGTCTTGCCCACAGACGCGGGCACGGCTGTGAGCTGGTATCCGGTCACGCGGTCGGTTCCGTTCACAGTTACTTTCTCGCAGTTCGAGATCTTGAAAATATAGCCCGCTTTGTAACCCGACGAAGCCAGATCGTTGTCCAGTAACTGCGACGAGGTCGGCGTGGGCAGTGCCGTTCCCGGCACGCCGCCCAGGGCCTTCAGGTCGCAAGTGAATCCATTTGCCGGGTAATTGGTGTCGTACTCACCCTCGGCCGAGTTAATCACGCGGATCGAATTGATCGCCGACAACTCGTTAGCCTTAATCTTCATGCCGCCGATAGTCTTCATCGCCATCAGCATCAGAATCAAAATGACGGCAATCACAATCAGCAGTTCCATCAAGGTAAAGCCGTTGGGCGTAACGGAACGGCCAGTACGATTGCGGACGGAGAATGTCTTGCGATTCATTGGATTTCCAATCCCTTGTGGGCCGGCTTCTTCAAGCCCTCCGAGAAAATGCTACAACGTATGGACGCAATTGGGAAATGCAGCGCTCGAAAAAGACAGCTTCTAGCTACTAGCTCCTAGCTTCTAGCCGCGCCTAGTTGGGAGCGATCTGCGTGCCAGACTTTGATGGTTTTCTGGTCACAATCTTGCGGATGTTTCGCAGAGTGGCTGGCCGTCAACGATGAGCTAGAGGCTGGAAGCTAGTAGCTAGAAGCTGCTCCTCAGCACTCCAGTCTCGTCCGGTTCAGCTTCACGCCGTCCAGCCGGCCCAGCAGCGTCACCGCAATGCTCTCCGGATTGAAGAGCCGCTGCGCCATGGCCTGCACGTGCCCGGCGTCCACCTCGTCGACGCGGGCAATAATCTCCTCGACCGAGTAGAACTTGTGAAAGTACATCTCCTGGCGCGCCAGATTGGCCATGCGCGAGTTCGAGCTCTCGAGACCGAGCAGGATGTTGCCCCTGACCTGGTCCTTGGCGCGCGTCAACTCCTCGGCGCCGATCGGTACCTCTTTCAGATTGCGGAATTCGGCCAGGACCAGGTCCACCACGTCGAGCGCTTTATGCGTCGAAGTGCCGGCGAAGACGCAGAGATTTCCCGTGTCGCGATAGGGGCTCAGGTCGGAATAAATCGAGTACGCCAGGCCGCGCTCCTCGCGGATGGTCTGGAAGAGACGTGAGCTCATGCCGCCGCCCAGCACCGTGTTCAGGATCAGGGTGGCGTAGCGGTTTTCGTCGGTAATGGGCGGCGCGGGCACGCCCAGGCAGATCTGCACCTGTTCGAGCGCCTTCTTATTGCGCAGAAGAATGCGCGCGCTCGGCTCGGGAGCCTGAAGTTCGTTGAGCGTGCCGCCGTGCCCGAGGGGCGAGAATTTCTCCGTCACGGCCGCGATAAATTGGTCGTGGTCCAGGTTCCCGGCCGCGGAAAACACCATGTTGCTGCCGTGGAAACGGTCGTTGTGATAGTCGAAAAGCTGCTGCTGGCCCAGCCGCGCCACGGTTTCCGTGGTGCCCAGGATTGGCTTGCCCAGCGGATGGCCTTTCCAGAAACTCTGCGTGAAGAGCTCATGCACCAGCACGTCGGGATTATCTTCGTCGATCTTGATCTCTTCCAAAATCACGCCGCGTTCGCGTTCGATGTCGGGCAGGGCAAAGGTGGGGTTCATCACCAGGTCGGTCAGAATGTCGAGCGCGATCGGCACATGGTCGGCGAGCGATTTCACGTTGAAGCAGATGGTTTCCTTGCTGGTGAAGGCGTCCAGATTGCCGCCGATCGAATCCATCTCGCGCGCAATGCTCAGCGCCGAGCGCGAACGCGTGCCTTTGAAGAGCATGTGCTCCACAAAATGCGAGATGCCGTTGATCTCCGGGGCTTCGCAGCGCGAGCCGGACTTGATCCACACGCCCATCGCCACGGAGCGCAGATAATCCATGCGCTCGGTCAGAACGATCAGACCGTTCGGCAATACTGTGCGGCGGCGGTTTCTTTCCGTACTCATCGGCATCAGTTCGAACCTCGATTGTAGGCCAAATGCGGGAGATCGGTTTTCGGTCCTCTGGCGAAGAAGAGCTTTGGTTCCCGCTCTGGCTGCCCGCCGACAAGGACCTTTCGTCGGGGCCCCCGGGTTGGCATCCTGGGGAAAACGCTAAGATAACTGCAAGCTGAGTTTAGCAATGCCGGAAAAACCAAGCCAACTCGTACCTTTAGACGCGGGAAACCCTCCCACCGGCTTCAGGGAGCCCCTCTTTGGATTAGATGCGGAATCTCTGTCCAGGCTTCTGGAGGCGGCAGGAGAGCCTGCATTCCGAGGAAGTCAGTTGGCTGAAGCTATGTATCGTCAGTGGCTTAGCGAGATTTATAAAATCACCACTTTTCCTGTCACTTTACGCGCCAAACTGGCCGCGGAGGGCTGGAAGATCGGCCGCCCGGCCCTTGCCCGCGTTTTCGAGTCCGTTGACGGGACGGAGCGGTACCTGGTTGATTTTGAAGGCGCTGATCCAAAGGGTAAAACCGCGGAAGCGGTATGGATGCCGGAGGGCGACAACGGCGAGACCGGCGATGAAGCAGAACCTGAGCCCCAACTCGAACAGAGCCTCCGTGCCCCATCCATTCGCCCTTTTTCGGGCGAATGGGTGGGAGACCGAGCCTCCAGCCAGGCCACAGAGAATCCCAATTCCTCGCCTAAGCCCTGGTCCCGCGCCACCATTTGCATCTCCTCGCAGGTGGGTTGCGCCGTCAACTGCCAGTTCTGTCTGACGGCCAAGCTCGGGTTGCAGCGCAACCTCACTGCGGGCGAAATCGCCGGCCAGGTGGTCGCGGTTCTCGATCGCCATCAGGTCCGCGTAGGCCGCGATCGCGTGAATCTGGTCTTCATGGGGATGGGTGAGCCATTTCTGAACTACGACAATTTCATGGCTGCGGTGCGCCTGCTGGTGCACGAGGTGGGCTTGAGCCCACGGCGCATGACGGTCTCAACCTCCGGCATCGTTCCCGGCATCGAACGCTTTGCACAAGAACCGCTCGACGTGCGGCCCAAGCTCGCCATTAGCCTCAACGCGTCCAACGACCAAATCCGCAGCGAAATCATGCCCATCAACCGCAAGTGGCCCATCGCCGAAGTGATCGAGGCAATACGCCGCATTCCGCTCCGTCCCCGCGAGCGCATCACCTTCGAGTACGTGCTACTGGACGGAGTCACCGACCGTCCCGAGCACGCCCGCGAAGTAGCGCGGCTCGTGCGGCGCACGGGTTTGCCGGCAAAAGTGAATCTGATTGCCTGGAATCCCGGTCCGGACATTAAATACGAAATGCCCAGCGCCAAGGCCGTCGCCGCATTCCACCGAGTGCTGACGGGGGAGGGAATCGCAGCCTATATCCGCCAGCCGCGCGGCCGCGACATCTTCGCCGCCTGCGGGCAATTGAAGCGCACGGTCGAAGGCTGACTGACCCAGTCCGCGATCCCCATCCGGATGCCTTGACCGAAAGATCAATCCTAGGGCGTGTCATCAAATCAGCCAAATAGCTGCGGCGGCGAGGTAGATGGCGGCGAGGAAGTTACGAGCAGTTTTGTCGTAGCGGGTGGCGATGGCGCGAAAGAGCTTGAGTTTGGCGAAGAAGTTTTCAATCAGATGGCGGGCTTTGTAAAGTTCCTTGTCGTAATCGCGCTGTACTTTGCGGTTGGCTTTGGGCGGAATGACGGCGACTTTGCCCGCCTCCTGCCAGGGAATCAGAACCCGCTGGTCGGCATCGAAGCCTTTGTCGGCTAGCAGGATGTCGGCTTCCAATTGCGGCAGCAGCACATCGGCGCCCTCCAGGTCGCAGGCTTGTCCGCCGGTGAGATGAAATCCAGTCGGGTTGCCGAGAGCATCGACGGTGGCATGAATCTTGGTGCTCAGCCCGCCTTTGCTGCGGCCGATGGCTTGGTCTGCGCCCCTTTTTTCAGCGCCCCGGCGCTGTGCTGGTGGGCGCGCACGATGGTCGAGTCGATCATCGCGTATTCGTTGTCGGCATCCTGGGCCAGATGCTTGAACAGCTTCTTCCAGACGCCGCGCCTCGCCCAGCGGCTAAAGCGCGTATGCACCACGCGGAAATCGCCGAACCGCTCCGGCAAATCGCGCCATGGTATCCCGGCACGATAGCGATAAAGAACCGCCTCCACAAACCGCCGGTTGTCCTCGGCAGGATCGGCCTACCGAACCCTTCCGTCCCGGCAGCATACCTTCGATCCGCTCCCACTGATCGTCCCGCAACCCGTAGCGATGCACTCCCATACCAAAAGCTACGAGGCGCTCCATTCCCTGCATATATCCAATTTGATGACACGCCCTACGAACAAATGTCTTTCCGGTCCACATCCAATAGAACTCACTACTCCAGTAGTCGTGAGGTATCCTGCCGCGTTTCGATTCCACATTGAAATTTCGGTAAATGCGCGAACCGGAGCCCAATCCACGAGCTGCGGACTGTGCTTTCCTCAGTGTGCGAAAATCCCAGCAAACATCGCCTGGCCGATGGCTCGGCGAATAAATCGTGTAGTCGATCTTCAGCTTCTTCTTAGCCATCATGCCGCCTAATTTGCAACTGACGGTCTCCGCGGGCAACTGGGCGCTTTCCCACTCCGGTCCATGAACTCCGACTTGCTCGCAGGCATGGGCAGCGGCCTCACATTGCCGCAGTCGGCGCCCTTGTAGGTCGATGTGCTCTCGACCATGAACTCGACTGGAATGGAGTTCGCTCCCGCCTGCATGGTCCCGGTGAAGTGCATCTTTCCGCGCGCCGTGTCGCCGCTGGTCCACGAAGACTCGATCGTTGCGTGCGCGTTCATCCGTCCTGTGCAGTTCATCTCGGCGGACATGCCGGTGGGCTTGAGCACGACGTCGGAGACGGTGCAGCTCTGCTGCGGCTGCGAGTAGGAGAGCGGCGCGCCGTACTTGTCGATCATCTCCTGGGTCAGGCACACCTCGGTGGTGCGCGTGGTGGGAGCAAATGGATTCTGGACTCCCGGAGGCAGCGTCATGCCCGGAGGCATGGGCGATTTCAGCCACGTCATGGTGCTGGTCATCTCCCACAGGCCGGGCTTTCTCACTGCCTGCGCGAATGCAAGAAGCGAAACTGCCAAAAGACAAAAAGCCAACATGACCCGGATTTGCGTTTTGCTCATACGACCTCCTGATCGGGCGCACAGGCGCTCACCTGGCGCAAAATAACTCTATCCGATCGAGCGCAGCGCGGAGAAGAGTTAATTTCTCAAATTGATCTGTGGCAATGCAACCTGTCCCTGGAAGAATTACTTGGTGTTTAGCAGGTAAAACGCAACGGCGTACGTCGCCATATAGAAGCTTGAGAACGTAATCTGAAGTCAAAGCCAAAGAAGCATTGGAATCTTCGCTTCTGCTGAAGTGCGCGTGTAGAAATTGAGAAATGCCGATTGGATCAACCAGATTGCGAACCCCGCACAAGCCGCGATGGGCAACCCTGCCCGCAAAGCCGCAACGGCGAATGAGGAATAGGGTGAGCACTGTCAAGTGAAACCTTTCCAAAGCCGCGCAAGTAGTCGGATCCTCGTGACGGTGCCCAAGGAACTTCACGGAGCGCGCCCGCGTCGTTGAATTCGCGTTTGATCATCTGGAGCCGAACACCTATCGCGGCCGCTACACCGTCTGAAAGCGCTTTGGCTTGATGGGTATGTCGGTGCGCGCCCGACTCCACATTCAGCTCCTGGTGGCGATGATTATGTCCCTCGCACAATGACACCGAAAACCGTAAGGCGACCCGTCCGCGCTGCCGGCGCAAAGGATGAATTCGTTGGACGGTCGGTGATGGGATCTCCTCGGTGGGCTCGCCGATCCATCGCAAAGGTGGTTTCGGAACAAAGCGAATGCAGTGCGTCGAATTAAGGCGGCCAGCCGAACTATTTGTTTGGGTAGGCTAGACAAACAAAGCAGGCGAATAACGGCAGGAACATCGCAGCCATGATGAGCCACAAGCCTGTGTCTGGAAAAGGATTCGATTGTGCCCGCGAGGCCGAATTGGTGCAAGGGTACGCCGAAGAAAATCATCATGAGAAATGCCGAGAAGACCAGCAGAAACGCCTGAATCGAAGATGGAACGGGAATAAAGTATATGAATTTGCCGCCGGAATGTTCTAGCTGGTTCATGAACAAACTACGCGTGGTGCTTTCGTTCCGTCTGCCCCAGTTCGAGCACCACGTCGGCCAGACGGTTGACGGTGTGGCGGACGACATTCTCTTCGCTGGCGAAGTCGCCGACGATCGAGCGCACGCCAAGCGCTTCGATGCGGTCGATGTCGGGCGCAATTGGCGCTGCGCCCTGGGCGGCGTAGCGAGTCACGGTATCGGGCGAGAATTTTCCGGCGTTGACCACCGCGAAATCGAAGATGGGCTGGTGCGTGTGATCGTAAATGCGCTGGATATGCTCGGATGCGGTCAAGCCCAGACTCTCATTGGCCTGGGTCATCAGGTTGCAGATGAACACGCGCACGCCGCGCGCGCGAGCCAGCGCTTCAGGCACGCCATCGACAAGCAGATTCGTGATCAGCGAAGTATAAAGAGAGCCCGGGCCCACGGTGATCAGGTCGGCGCGCTCGATGGCCTCCAAAGTCTCGGGCAGGGAAGCGGGATGAGGCGGATCGAGCATCAGTTCCACGATGCCACGCTTACTGGCGGTGATTTTGGTCTCGCCGCGGACGACCGAGCCGTCGTCCATCTTGGCCACCAGCGTGGTGTTCGCCGTTGTCGCGGGATAGATGCGTCCCCGCGTGGCCAGGATCTTCGACGCCAGTTGCACCGCCTGGGCAAAATCGCCCGTAATCTCGGTCAGCGCGGCCACAAAAAGGTTGCCGAAGCTATGTCCCTTCAATCCGAAGCCGGCGCGAAAACGATGCGCGAAGAGCTTGGTCAGCAGATCCTCTTCTTCGCTGAGAGCGACCATGCAATTGCGCAGATCGCCGGGAGGCAACATGTTGAAGTCCTGGCGCAGCCGCCCCGAGGAACCGCCGTCGTCGGTCACGGTGACTACGGCAGCCAAGTCGGCGATGGCGCTGGCCGGCGCCGGACTCTCACCGGGCGCGGAGACGTGCCGGCGCAACCCGCGCAGCAGCGTGGACAAACCGGTGCCGCCGCCGATGGCGACCACGCGCAAGGGACGCCGCATCGTTTCAATCGCCGGAACGTGCCCGTTCCCATGCGCCGCTTCAACGTTTGCAGAGGTCATTCAGTCCAAAACCAGCCCTACGGAACCTCAGGATAAAGCAACTCAGTAAAGCGCGGATCGTCCGCCATGTTTTGGAAATCGTTGTCGGCGCGTGCCTGTACCCGGCACTTGGGGTTCAGCTCAATGGCTCGCGTCAGGTTCGACAGGCAGTCCTGCGTGTGGCCGGTGATCGATTCCAGCACCGCCAGCCCGTAGTGGGCGTAGTCGATTCCGGGATTGTCGCCGAGAATCTGGTTCAACTGTTCCCGCGCTTCCTCGTAGTAGCCGGTATTCAACAGGGAGATCGCGTAATCGTAGTGCTCCTCCGCGGACGGGAACGAGCGGCCACGAACCTGCAATTGCCGCTGGCAAGTGCTGATGTAAATGCGGCAGCGGTCCTTGATCTCGGCCGGAGCTTCGGGCAGCAGCTTTTCAAGGGCGATGAGAGCCTTCTCGTATTTTCCCTGTTGCAGCAACAGCACCGCGGCTTCGTAGTGCTGGAAGACAGGCTCCGCCCGGCCACGCCCGTGGCCATCGGATTTTGCGGTTGCGGCCGGATTCTTCTTGCGGCCGGCTGCCGCGCTTCGAGCATCTTGCGTCATGGCTTTCGTGAAATCGTGCATTCCTTTCCCCCGCAGCCCGACTTTGCGCCGGCGGGGATCCTTCGCTGAAACAAAACATGACTTAGGCAATGTTTATACGCAGAACCGGGCCTCCCGTCAATGGGGGCTCGACTGGCGCTCAAAAAGCTCGACAGCGGCTGCGGCCTGTTCATCTACCCCAAACACATCGTACTATTCTTCCATGCATCTCGGGCGCAAGCTCGGCCATTCGAGATGCAGGCAAGCAGCTTAGCTTCTTTCGCTGTGACTTCCCCGCGCCCCGCCCATATCACTTTGAATCATCCAAGGAGACCGATGAGCAGCAATGCAACCGTACAGTTGCCTCCCACTGAAGTCAACATCCGCAGTCAGGTTGGCGACACCTATTACATCTATTCATCGAACTTGAGCCTGAGCCAGGCCGACATTCCCTACGCGCTGCCGCAGGCGGGGCAAAAGTATCTCCCTGCCACCTATAAGGTCCACATCCAGGCGGATACGGTTACCCTGAACGGGACCTTGGTGAATCGCGGCAAGGATTTCTCGCTTGTCGCGCGGCGCATTATCGTTGCGAGCCCAACGATCATCGATGTGTCCGGACCCGATCCGGCCGGCAAGGACTTCGCGCCGGGAGACACTCCCCAACAGCTCGATACTTCCGCCGGTGCTACCGGAACCAAAGGAGCGGATGCGGACAACGGGCTCGGTGCCGGCAACATTTTTGTCTTTGCTGAAAGCATCGAAACCTCCGTGCTCCCGGCCTCCAACGATCGCCCCCTCCAGCTCCATGCCTTCGGCGGACGCGGTGGCCGCGGGCAGGACGGTCATCAGGGAATGCAAGGCAATGTAGGCGACATTGGCACCAAATGGCAGGATCATCACAGCGACGACGACGCGCCCTGCTTCGATGTTCCCAGCGTGGGGGTTACGGTTGACAAAGACTGGATGGCCGCCAACATCTTCAACAATTCCGCCTACAACGATTGTCGCGGGGGAACGGGAAAAACCGGCGGAACCGGCGGTTTGGGCGGTCACGGCGGCACTGGCGGCAGTGGGGGCAACATCAGTTGCGCCACTGTCTACTTCGATCGTGCTGCCCAGGGTAATCGGCCCGTAACCCTGAAGATGCTCTATGACGGCTCACAGTATGTTGACGGAGGTGCCCGCGGAGACTCCCAGGGTGGCTCCGGCGGTCAGGGCGGTCCCGGTGGTTTGGGCGGCGAGGTGGTCGCATGGCTTACCCCTCCCGGCGCGGCGTTTGCCTGCGATGACTCAAAATTCGGGAACGCGAGCGCCGGCAACCAGGGAAACACGGGATCTCCCGGCCAAGGCCAGCCCGGTCAGCCCGGTAAGAGCGGCCTTGTGAGCGTGGACCAAAATAACCAGTGGACTTATGCTCAGCTTGCGCCATCAATCGATTGCGAACTTCTGCTGCTCACCCAGCGCGTCGCCAATCTGGCTTACCTCAACGCTGCAGCCATTGGCGACTACTCTACCCCTCTCACGCTCTTTCAATGGCTGTCGAATGTAACTGCGCCTGCAGGCACTCTGGGATTTCCTGCAAACGTCCTCGATGTATGGCAGGCAGTCAATTCCGCTTCGAATCTGGAATTGACTCGTTTCAGCCAGGGCCTCGATTACTACGGGCACACGGCAACGTGGGCTCCCACGCTCACGCTGAACTTTCTCACCGGCAATCTCGATGCGGTGCTTCCCCAGGCCACCGAGA
>CAVXOO010000348.1:0-12354 GCA_963762945.1 uncultured Acidobacteriaceae bacterium
CGGTGCGGGTGCGAAACAAATATCCGCTCACGCCGATGTGATCGCCAATATCGAGCAACTTGTAGAGCTCGAAGCCGGCGTCACCGACGGCATCTTTCTTTACGTAAATTTGCAGCCGTTGGCCGCTTTGCTGTAGGTGCGAGAAGCCCGCCTTGCCCATCAGCCGAATCGCCATAATGCGTCCGGCCACGCGCACATTGACGCGCGGGCTTTCGAGTTGCTCGGCAGTCTTACCCGAATAATCCGCGAGGATTTGTGGAATGGTGTGGGTGAACTCGTACTTGCTGCGGTACGCTGTTTGTCCCAACGCCTCAATCTGCTTCAGTTTCTGGCGTCGTAATTCGTAAACGTTCTCGTCGAAAGCCAAGAGGATCCTTTAATCGAGAATTGCGCCCCGGGGCGCGGTAAATCTGTGGAAAATGGTGAACCGCGATTATAAACAACTCATAGGGCTGCGGCCTGATCATCCCATCCCATGTGCTCTTATCTTGGTACTGTGGTACAGTGGTACAAATGATTGACGATCAAAAGCTGCTGGTGGAGCGGGTGCAAACCGGTGTCCGCATGGAGAAGCGCCTGCTCAAAATCCTGAAAGCCTTCGCGGAATATCATGATATGACCCTCGGCGATCTGTTGGAGGGCATCGTGCTGCATGCATTCGATGGAAAAACACCGTTCAGTGCAGCCTCTCTTGAACGTATTCAGGAACTTAAGCGCTTCTATGACTTTGATCTGGATTCCAGCGCCAGCCATCGCCTGAAAGAAATCAAAGCGCGGCCCGCTCGCAGGCGAACTGCCGAGAAATAGAAATTAAAGATACCTATGGCACAACGCGCGAATATCGCACTCACCGGCCTGCAATGGACCCTGGGCTTGGTGATTCTGATCGAAGCAATTTTGTTTGTGCTTCCGAGTGCCGCTCGCGGCTTCGCCAGCACCCACCTGCCAAGCGTAATTGAGATTACCTTTGTGCAAATTGAACTGTTGGCGCCTGCGGCGCAATAAGAGAGGAATGCAGCGGTGTTTTCCGGCGCGCCGTTGTTTGTCTGGCCATTGGGTATCTCAGCAACGCAGTTCCAAAGGGCCTTGATCGCGGCGTTCACACCATCGGATGTGGGTTCTGTCGCGAGTTCACTGTGTTGTGCGAGCCAACTGACAATCTGGTGGTCGGCCGAGTCGTCGGATACGCCACGCGGGACCTGGCACACCGTCTGGCCCTGCTCCTGCGCCAGAGACTGGGCGATCTGCTCGTCTGCGATCTCGTCGGCGCAGTCCTTGAAGCTGGTAGCGCAATAGGCGACGAACGGCCCGACGGTTTTCGGCACTTTCGAGGTATTCTGCGCGGCCGCGGATGCGCCCGCCGCCAATGCGCACACCATGGCAAGCGGAAATACCAATGGGCCTTTCAGCCTGATTTCGATTTTGCGCCGCTGGTTCATCTCATCCTCCTAGAGCCCGCAACGCCTTTTGCTTCCCTCGGCCCTTTTGTTCCCTGCTTTATTGGTCCCGCGTTTGCTTGACGGCGCGCGGGGAGGGTGTGATGCCGCCGGTGCCGTAGAGGTCGGAGCTGCCGAGGCGGACAGAGGTTGGCGCTCCCGCGCCGCGGCAGTTGCGCAGGTCGCGCAGGATCTCGTCCTTCTCTCGCGCGTACTGGCCGGCGAGCCGCGTGAGGGCGTAAGTGATGATGTCGCTGTGATGCAGATCGGCGGCCGTGGGGTCGCGGCGCATGTTGAGCCACAGGCGGTGTACGAGTTGCACGTCTGAGGGACTCAATGCCGGGGCGTGCGGCCCGATGTAGAAAACCTTCACTTCGCCATCGGGAGCTACAACACAGAAATTGAATTGCCGCTTGGGCTCGGGCAATGCCTCCCACGCCTGCCCCATGTAGAAGGCCTGCTCTTCGGCGGTCAACGAGCTGGAACTACCGGAGACCACCGACTCCACCTCGACGGAACTCGCCGTCTGCGCCAGGGCAGGAAAGACCTCGGCAGCCGGCACCACGAGCAGTGAAACTTTTTTACCGAAGCTCTCCGCCACCGAAACCGCCTTGGTAAAGAGCATCTGCTCGTACTCGCTGAAGCTTTGCTCCTCGGCGCTCAGGTACTCCGGCCCACCCACGCCCATCAGGCGCACGCTGATGACCACCACATCCCGGTCGTCGGTGTTGGTGCGCGCCAATGTCCATTTCAACGCCAGGGGATTGGCGGCATCGTGCATGGTCACCATCACGCCGCCGGGACGGACCGCGACGGACTCCCGGTCCACCGTGTCCTGGTGCTCCAGTTGGAAGTGGTCCTTCATCTCCTTGGCGGTGATTGCGTGTCTGCGCCGGTTGACGCGCTCCGATACCGTAAAGACGATGAAGAAACCAATGGCAAATATAATTCCGCTGACGGTGGCGATGGACTTGGTGAACAGGTTGACGACCGCGGTGGCCAGCAGCACCATAAACACCGAAATCAGGCCGACGGGGATCTCGGTCTTTCCGATGCGAATGTTGGGCGGCACCTTCCAGCCGCGCTCGCCTTTGTACTTCCAGCGCAGCACCAGCATCGACAGGCTGTTGAAGGTGAACGACCAGATGACGCCGAACGCGTAGGCCTCACCCAGCATGATCACGTTGCCGCGGCTTAGGACAATCGTAATCATCTGCAGGACAAAGACCAGGTTTACGATGCGATAGCTGGTGCCGAATCGGGGATGCGGCTTGCGGAACCAATCGGTCAGCACGCCGTCTTCGGCCACGCGCATCAGCACGCCGGTTGAGCCGATCATCGAAGTGTTGATGGCTCCCGAAAGAATCAGGAACCCGACCAGCACCACGAAGATGCGGAAGAGGATGCGCCACATCAACGGTCCCACCATGAACATCGCCAGTCCGGCGATCAGGTTGTCGGGATAGACGACCGTCCGCTCGTAAGTGGGGATTAGCATCGACGCCAGCAGGGTGGCGCCGCCGGTGAAGATCAGGCTGTAGATGGCGATGACGATCGCGGCGCGCTTGAGGTTCTTGAGCTTGGGGTGCTCGATTTCGCGATTGACCTGAGCGAGGCTCTCCTCGCCGCTCATGGCGAGAATGGAGTGGCCAAAGGCCATCAGGACGCCGAACAGACCGAAGATCGGCAGTCCGTGTCCCTTGAGGAACCCGAGTGCGTCATTGCTGAAATGGAGATGGGAGGGGATGGGCGAGGGCGGGAGTTGTGCGCCGCGCATGGCAACCGAATAACCGCCCCACAGCAGCAAAACGACCACCATCACGGTGGTGATCTGCATAACGCGCAGCGCTTTGTCGCTCGACTCTTCGATGCCTTTGATGTTCTGCCACCAGTAGTAGATCGTCACCGCCGCTGCCAGCAGCGCCGAGGTGTAATCCATGTTGAACTGGATGGGCTGGCCGTGCACATTCATCAGGGCGGGCGGCAGCCAATGCCACTGGTTGGCTACATTGATCAGTTCGTTAAGCAGGCCGGTGATGTATTGGCCCGCGGAAACGCCGGAGATCGGACCGGTGAGAATGTAATCGAACATCAGCGCGGAAACGCTGAGCTTGGCGAAACCGCCGCCCAGAGCCTCCTTGACCACGCGGTAGACGCCGCCGCGCGTGAACATCGAGCAGCTCTCGACGTAGACGGCGCGCACAGCGAAGCTGAACAGCATGATGCCGAGGATGAACCACGGCGCAGCCGCGCCCACCGCCTGTTCGGCGATGCCGCCGGCGTAAAACGCCGATGAGCCTAAGTCATTGAGGACGATTGCGGCCGCGCGCCAGAAGGAGATAAACGTGAGCATCACGGATGACGCCACGATGAGACGCACGCGGTCGTTCGGGGGAGCTACGGTCGTTCGAGTAGTGGCCATCGCTTGAAAGTCGGCCGGGGAACCGGTGGTAAAAATCTTGTGAGCGAAACCACCGCTCTGCGATGAGTCTAGTTTTCAATCAAAGCGATGTCAACAAAAAATAAAGATCGGGCGAAAAGTGGCGCATTGCGGCCAAAATAACAGACGCGGCAGGGATTTACCTGCGATGTGCGCAAAAGGAGCGCGCTTTGCAAGAAATGCGCGAGCGATGTATGGGTTTCGGTTTAGGGATCGAGGCGGCGAAAAACCAGAGCGATTCGGGCCGAAGTTGTCCGCCAAATGAGGACCCTACTCTGCGGCGACCCGCTCCCGGCCGGGCGAGGGACGCGGAAGGCGGCTTCAATTACGCACCGGGCTCGTCTTTGCCGAAGAGTTCCTTGCCGTCCTCGACGAAGCTGATCAGCACCACGACCGCCGATCCAGCGAGGCCGACAAAGAACATCACTTCAAGGACGCGAATGATGAAAGTGGCGAAACCCATAGCTTCGATTCTACCGCAGGTTTTGTTTCTTACCTCGTCCCGGCACGCAGCAAATTTGATGAAAGAACTAGTTGTATAAATCATCGGAGCCGATGGAAAACATCCCTCAGGGGTTAAAACCCCGCTGTTTATGCAACTTTCACGGCACGGCTGAAGCCGTGCCCTTTCAAAGCTGGATTTATGCAACCGGTCTTAGGCTCCCGGATTCATAACCGGGTCCCCGGTTCACAACCGTATTCTGGCGGATGTTTTACACTCGCCGTAGTATGCGCACGACTTGGAAGATTTGGGCAGCCGCGGTGCTTTCCGCCGGGTTGCTGGAGTTGCCGTTCCCGCTCGCGGGTCCGATGCCGCCCTGGCGCTCGATCTTTGCCTGGTTCGGCCTGGTGCCGTTGCTTTGGGCGCTGCTTTCGAAGTCAGACGACCGCCATCCTCTGCGTCGCGGATTTCTGATCGGCTACCTCTGCGGCTTTCTCTGGTACATGGGCAACTGCTACTGGATTCGCGACACCATGTCGCACTACGGCGACATGCCGGCTCTCGCGCCTATTCTGCTGCTGATCGGATTCAGCCTGGTGCTTGGACTTTACTTTGGGCTCTTCGGACTGGGGCTGGTGCTGGTGCGCCGCTCGACGAAGTCTGCGCTTGTGGCACTTGTTTCCGCACCATATCTCTGGGTCGCGCTTGATCTCGCTGCCTCGCGCATAACGAGCGTTCCCTGGGATCAACTCGGCTATTCACAGGTTGACAACGGAATTTTGACTGCGCTAGCACCGTGGGCGGGAGTGTATGGGATCACGTTTGTGCTGGTTCTTGCGAATGCGTTTTTCACCGGTGCGTTGCTGGTAGAACAAGAAGCGAACCCCCGCATGCCTGGCCGATGGTCGCAGATTGCTTTGGGCACATTTTTATTGGTATCAGGTTGCGCAGGACTGTTTAAATCACCGCCCAAGGCCTCCACCACCGCAACCGCCGTCCTCATCCAGCCCAATCTTGACGTGGGCGACGCCAACAACTGGCAGGGCGCGGAGTGGGATCGCCACATCGCCGAGTTCACACGCATGGCCACCGAACCGGCTGCGAAGGACACCACCTACATCAAAGGAATTCCGCAGACGGACGCGCCGCTCGCCGAGATTGTCCCGCCGCCCTACCCCACCTATCCCGATCTTGTGGCATGGCCGGAGTCGCCCGCGCCCTTCTTCGGCGGCGACCCGCGCTTTCAGCAGGCGATGCAATCCGTGACCGCGGCTACGCATGCGCCACTGATTGTCGGCGGCGTCGGCATGGATCTGGATCGGGGACAGGACCAGGGCTGGCGCGACTACAACTCCGGCTTCATCATCGGCCCGGATGGCAACCAAGTGGGACGCTACGACAAAATCCACCTCGTCCCGTTTGGCGAGTACATTCCTTTCCAGAATCTGCTCACCTTCGCGCACAAGCTCACCGGCCGCGTGGGAATGTTCACGCGCGGCACACAGCGCAACTCATTCCTAGTGCCAATCCAAAACCAGGAAAACCATCGATACGGGGTTTTCATTTGCTACGAAGCGGTCTTTGCCGACGAGGTGCGGATGTTCGCGAAGCACGGAGCCGAAGTCTTCGTGAACATCAGCGATGACGGTTGGTATGGCGACACCAGCGCTCCTTGGCAGCACCTGAATATGGCGCGCATGAGGGCCATCGAGAACCGCCGGTGGCTGCTGCGCGACACCAACTCCGGTGTCACCGCGGTCATCGATCCATATGGGAGGGTCCGCCAGTCGATTCCCCGCCACCAGACCGGCGAGCTCGAAGCCGAATTCGGCTTCCGCAACGACCTCACGTTTTACACCGTCCACGGCGATGTTTTTGCGTGGGTGTGTGCTCTGCTGAGTTTGGGGATGGTGGCCTGGGCGGGCGGGCGGCTGCGGCGCGGGCAGGCCGCTTGAAGAAATTAACCAAGTAGGTTAATATTGTTATGGAAAAGCGATCTCCGCACTGCCCGTTGCCGCGCGTCAAAACATTGGTCGAATCAGGCAAAGTGCGAACCACTCAGACGGCGCGAGCCGGGGCCGTGGCTTTGGGATTCAGCTACTCCAAAATGCTGACCGTGGTATTGGCGCTCAAGCCGGCGGATTTTTACAAGAGCATGACCACCTACGCCGACCACACCATCTGGCAGGACGTATATCGTCCGAAGACTACGGCTGGCGATGTGTATTTGAAATTGACTGTGGTGGACAACGTGTTGATCGTCTCGTTCAAGGAGTTATGACGATGAAATGCCCTCTTTGCGGCGCGACCGAGTTGATCCACGATACTCGCGAAATTCCTTACAGCTACAAGGGCGAGACTACCGTTTTGAAGACGAAGGGCGATTTCTGTCCGGCTTGTGGCGAATCCATCCACGATAAGGAGGATTCGGAGCGGGTGATGAGCGAGATGCAGGCGTTTGCCCGGCAGGTGAACGCCGCCATCGTCAACCCGGCATTTATCGTCAAGGTACGCAAGAAACTGGCTCTCGACCAGCGCCAGGCAGCCGAGATCTTCGGCGGCGGGGTTAATGCGTTCTCACGGTACGAGAACGGCAAGACCAAGCCGCCTTTGGCTTTGGTCAAGCTGCTCAAGGTGCTGGATCAGCATCCCGAACTGCTCGATGAGATTAAGGTGGCGTAGGCTACTATGCAGATCTTGGATAGACAATTCGGCTAATGTTGGTTCGATCATTTCAACTCCGCTGGAAGTGGAACAATGGAATCGCGTGAAGGAAATTGGCAAGAATTTGAGGTCTGGCTACAGGAGCTCCGGGACCGAAATTACGGAAGAGGCTTGATTTTCCGCGGACAAGCCGATTCCAATTGGCGGCTCGAGACGACGTTGGAACGTAGCGGGTACTCGGCTATGCCAATAGCTGACTATTACGCCCTGATTGTTGGAAATATCGGTCCATCCGTTAGCACTTTTTCGTCGATGCAAGCGCCGACATTCAACGAGAACTTGTGGAATGAACTCGTTGACACTCAGCGTCTCTCTGATTACGCCAAATATAAGGGATCGATATTTGATCAAACCGTGTTTCCTGGCGGTGAACATTTTGAATATGCCGCATACTTGCGGCATCATGGATTTCCTTCGCCCCTTCTGGACTGGTCGCTATCGCCGTACGTCGCCGCCTTTTTTGCATTCCGTGATGCCGATCCGACGACTGAGAACAGATCTATTTTTGTCTATTGCGACAGGCCCAGGGGGACCTACGGAGGGACTATTGGAGAGCCCATGATACAGTTGCTCGTCGGGCATAGTCGAACTCCCCGCAGGCACTTCTTTCAGCAATCGATCTACACTGTGTGTGAGAGCAGAATTAACGGAAAATGGCAATTTGATTCGCATCAGAGGGTCTTTGATAACCCTCGCCCAAACCAAGATTTCCTGGGAAAGTTCGACATTCCATCGATCGAGAGGGAGAAAATAATTCGTCTGCTCGACCAGTACAACCTAAACGCCTACTCTTTGTTTGAATCCGAGGAATCTCTCCTTGAGACTCTTTGGCTCAGAGCGAACCGACTTTGAGATTACCGGCACGCATCGTTCGTTTGACTAGCAGCCAGACCCCGCAATTGATCGCCTCCGGCACAGTGATATTCTTGAATTGCTGAGAGGGCAAGCCTCTTATTTCAAAGTGAAGTCGGGTCTCAAGAGCACAATATGTCGTCATTGAACGATCTCGAATTTGCTTACTCCCCGGTGCGCAATCAGGTGCGCGACCTGCGGGAGTATCTTTGACCCTGCCCGCATCCGCAGGGAACTCTCCGAAATTGAAACCAGGCTCGCCGATCCGGCGCTGTGGTCCGATCCAAACGCTACCAAGCCGCTGATGCGCGACAAAAAACGCCTGGAGACGCTGGTGCGCGACGACGACGAGCTCGTCCGCCGCTCGAGCGACATCGAAGCCTACTTCGAGCTGGCCAAAGAGGGCGAAGACGTTCTCGTGGATTTGGAAAAGGGCATCAAAGATCTCGGCACATTTGCCGAGGAACTTGAAGCGCGCACCATGCTCTCGGGCGAAGCCGATGCGCTGAACGCCATTGTCACCGTGCATCCCGGCGCGGGCGGCACCGAGAGCCAGGACTGGGCCGAGATGCTGTTGCGCATGTACCTGCGCTGGGCCGAGCAGCAGGGCTTCAAGACGGAGATGAACGATTACCAGTCCGGCGACGAAGCCGGCATCAAGTCAGCCACTTTTACCATCACGGGCGAGTACGCCTTCGGGCAACTGGCCGGCGAGAGCGGCGTGCATCGCCTGGTGCGCATCTCGCCCTTCGACCAGGCCAAGCGCCGCCACACGTCGTTCGCTTCGGTTTATGTTTCGCCGGAGATCGACGAGACCATTCACGTCGATTTGAAAGTGGAAGACCTGCGCATCGACACCTACCGCTCCGGCGGCAAGGGCGGCCAGCATGTGAATACCACCGACTCCGCGGTGCGCATGACGCACCTGCCAACCGGAATTGTGGTGCAATGCCAGAACGAGCGCTCGCAACACAAGAACCGCGACAAGGCGATGAAGATGCTGCGGTCTCGTTTGTACGAATACGAGCTTGAAAAGAAGCGCGCCGTGAGCAAGAAGCTCGAAGACTCGAAGCTCGAGATCAACTTCGGCTCGCAGATCCGCTCCTACGTGCTGCAACCCTACCGCATGGCCAAAGACCACCGCACCAAGGTCGAAGTGGGCGATGTGGACAAGGTGCTGGACGGGTATCTGGAGCCGTTTTTGCGGGGCTACCTGCTGGCCAAGCGCCGCGGCACGGCAGTGGCGACCGGCGCTGAGGACGATCTGGAAGTTTGAGAAGCCGTTATTGATCCGGCACTCAAATCGTGTCATGCTATCCCACCCATTCCGCAAAAAGCGCGGAATGGATGGGGCACCCAATCGTTGGTATTAACGGGCCGGATCGAAAAAGCCCGGGACTGAATTTGGCGCGTGCGAAAGTGAATTGCAGGCGCTCACCCCATCCCCAATCGCATCAGGAGGTCAATCGTCATGTCAACATCCGCTGTGCAGGCAGGCGCCGCTATTGAATTGGGCGGCGTTACTCCAGTTCTTCGCGTGAAGGATCTCGCCCTAAGCATTGAGTACTACGTCAACAAACTCGGATTCAAGGTCAACTGGGGCTTTCCGGAATCGGGGAATTCGCATTTTGCCTCCGTCTCGCGCGGCAAATGCACCCTGTTTTTGAGCGTAGGCGACCAGGGGAATCCCGGAACCTGGGTCTGGATCGATGGCAAGAATGTGGAGGCGCTCTACGAGGAGTTCAAGGCGTCGGGCGCGAAGATTCGCAACCCGCCAACCAACTACCAATGGGCTCTGGAGATGCAAGTGGCAGACCCGGATGGAAACATTCTTCGCTTCGGGTCGGATGCCAAAAAAGATCAGCCGGTGGGTGCGTGGCTGGACATGTATGGCGGCCGTTGGATCCGTTTACCCGACGGCTCGCATCAGAAGCTGAATCCCGAGAGCTGAAAACTGGATCCTGGCATAGGCGTCGAGCGATCCCCCGTGTAAAATTAAAGACGGCGCAAGAATGCGTGGGCAAGAGTCCATTGCCAGCGCGGACGGCGTGCCGATTGCTTAAAGTCGAAGTGACTTCAGGCATTTCTTGAACGACAATTTGCACGATGTGAGAGCTCGTAGCTCAGTTGGTAGAGCAACGCCCTTTTAAGGCGTGGGTCCTGGGTTCGATTCCCAGCGAGCTCACCACTCACACGGCAAGGTTCCTGACGCAAAATCTCGTTTGTACAACTGGAATCCGGCCGGAGCGAACCGGCAGCCTTGCTCTGGCGCTGCGACGCTCGGCGTTCCCGCGCGCATCGCAGCGCCCGATCTGTGCGCGAACAGGATTGGGCAGGTCACAGGCTTACGGCTCGAGGTCGAAGGCCGGGCGCAGGCTTCCATCCATATAAAACGGCACGGAATTGTGTTCGTGGACGATGCGCCATGCGCCGTCGATACGCTCGAAGCACATAGTCGCCCGCATCCAGAAGCTGACCGGATGGTCGACCCCCTTCTTGGTTCCGCTCATGTGAAGGTAGCCGTGTCCGTAGGCGTGATCTCCACTGACGACGACCTTGAAATTTTGCGCGATCAAATCGATGGGCGTCTCCCACGTTGCGAGCCAGTTGCGCTTGCGCTCGACGCTGATGCCGTCGTGGGAGAGAGGCGGTTCGAGGTCATAGATTACGGCGTGCGGCGCGTAGGGCGCGGCAATGCCTTCGGGATTTTTTTCGAGGTGGGCTTTGTGAAGGGCGCCGCCGAGGGCGAGGATTTCAGCCTCATCCATAGAGGCGGATGGGGATACGGGCGATTGCAGAGTTGCGGATGACATAGGAAACCTCCTGGGGTTGTTAGCTGGCAGTTGGTGGTTGGGGACGTACCGGGGATCGGGAACAGGCAAACAAGAGTTCGAGGTAGCGGCGCAGGTGATCGAGGCAGTCGGCCGCCACCTGGGAGCTTTGCTGCGCTTTGGCGAGAATAAATGCTCCCTGGATTACAGCTTGCGTGTAATAGGCAAGGCTTTCGGCTGACCATTCGGCGGCGATGCCGTATTTCCGGATGGCGGCTTCGATGTCGTTGACCAAAGTGGCGGCGTGCGCGCCGATAAATCGGTCGCACACTTCGCGAATCGCGGGATGGGTTTCGTAGGACTCCTGCACCATGGTGCCGAGGAGGCAGGTGTACTCGGGCAGCTCGCCCTGGAGGATGGCTTTGCGGAAATCAACGTAGCCGAGGAGGCGATCGAGCGGGTCGGCGAGGGCTTGATAGGGGGCTCTAGAGAAGATGTTCTCGGCGAAGGCAGAAAAGTGCCCGGCAGCGGCGAGAGCCAGCTCTTCTTTGCTTGCGAAATGATGAAAAAAGCTGCCCTTGGTGAGCCCAGCGGCTTCGCAAATGTCCTCAACCCGCGCGGCGGAATAGCCTTTGGCGCGAATGACATAGAGGGCTGCATCGAGAATTTTGGCTCGAGAATCGTGCGAGTTTTGAGTGGCAGTGGGCATAGAGTGCCAACCAGTTGTTTTTAACATACCCACTAGTCGGTATGTTGTCAATAACTATTTTCCACAGGCCCCGATTCCCTTCTCCTGACTCTCTGCCCTGCCCTCTTCCGCGCCGATCCTGTGTCGTCCGGCTTGGTGCGCAGAGTCCGGCGCTTTACCATGGACTTGCCGACAGCAAGCGCTCCGGCATTCGAGGATAGTTGACCGATGCTTTCGGCTGGTGAGATTGCGGCCCTGCAGGACCGATTGACGTGCGAGTGGCACCAAGCGGCAGAGAAATCTGAGAACTCGGCCGGCGAGTGGCTCGACCTTGTGGCGCGGCAGCATCGCGCCAACTTCGATCTTTGGCACATCGAGGACGAGGCACGAGCGCCGCGTGTTACGGACGCCGAACTCGCCCGCGTGAAGCGCCGCATCGACCAGACCAACCAACTGCGCAACGACCTTGCCGAGGAACTCGACCGCGCGCTGCTCAAGTGGCTTGAAGCGCGGGGCTTGCCGAACGTCGCTGCGCCGTTGAACTCGGAGTCTCCGGGGTTGATCGTCGATCGGCTGTCGATTCTCGCGCTCAAGATCTTTCATACGCGTGAGGAGACAGAGCGCAAGGGCGCGCCGGAGGGCCACGCGGAGCGCAATCGGGCGCGGCTTCAGGTTCTCGAGGAGCAACGCGCCGATCTCGCCGCCTGCCTGGATGCGCTGTGGCGCGCGACGGTGAGCGGCACGCGTGGGTTCAAGCTCTACCGGCAGATGAAGATGTACAACGATCCGGCGCTGAATCCGGCGGTTTACGGGGATTCCGCTGGGGAAAAAGCCCGGAAGTAATACGAGCTACACGGCGCGATTGAGTGCAAATGGCCTGCGCGAGTCAGGCGTGGCGCAGTAGTGGGTCAGTTTGAACAGAACCTTCCCTCAGGGGCTGAAGCCCATCTCTATTTTGGGAGCTTTTGCGGCACGACTGAAGTCGTGCCCTGACACGATCG
>CAVXOO010000349.1:0-3026 GCA_963762945.1 uncultured Acidobacteriaceae bacterium
TGCTGGCTAACTCGTTCGGTACGTATTGCTATGAAAGGCCGCGCGCAGCTCTTCCATGGTGGCCATGTTGAGCGCGTTGAGCACCTTCGGCCGGTTGACGGTGACGTAGGCGATGGAGTTTTTCTTCTCGAGGAGAATGTTTTCGAAGGTCATGGAAAGTTTCCTACCCGACAAAGTATCCCACGTCGCGATCCTGAAACGCTAACCGCAGGTCTCCTACAGCGAACACCGGACCGCAACCTCCCTACCACAAAAAAGAATGCAACATGGTCTTCTATCCGGTCATCCTTACTGGTAGAGGCGAATAAGGAAGGAGAATAGCCAATGAAACGGCTAACAGTACTCGCAAGTCTACTTTGCCTTGTGCTGGCATTCGGCGTGTTCGCGCCCGCCGCCTGCGCCAGTCAATGGAATCAGAAAATGGAACTCACGTTCAACCAGCCGATCGAAGTGCCGGGCGTTGTCCTACAGGCGGGCACATATTGGTTCGTGCTCGCGAAAAGTCAAAGCAATCGCGACATTGTTCAGATCTACAACCAGGATCGGTCGAAGCTGTGCAAGACCACCATCGCCGTTCCAAGCTTTCGCGATCATGCATCCAGCCTTCCCGAGGTGCAACTCGCCGAGCAAACCAACGGAAGCCCCAATGCGCTTCTAAAGATTTACTATCCCGGGATGCGCACAGGACACCAATTCGTTTACCGTCATCGGGAAGAAGGAGCGCTGCGACAAGACGTCAAGCTGGATGTGTTTAGCAACAAGGATGGAGTCGTGAGAACGGCTACGATTCCGGGCGCGTAGTCAAGGCACCAATGTTGCACAGACGCCGGCACTTTCCGCCGTTGTCTGTGCATGTTCCGCCGACGATCCTTCCGGTTGCCAGACCATCCACGATGAAGTCCATCGCCCACTCCTGGTTGGGCCGGAGCAGTCGCGGCGCCAGTGCTCGATCCCGCACCAGATGCTTGCGCTTCCTGCGCCGAACCGCCAGCCGTTCTTCCAAATACAACCTGTAAACACGCTTCACGTTCACCTCGTGACCGCGACGGCTCAGCAGCGCATGCAGCCGTCGATAGCCGTAACGCGGCTTCTGCCGTGCCAGCTTCACCAGCGCTTCGCGCAGTTCGATGTTGCGGTCCGGCCGAGGCTCATATCGATAGCTCGACCGCTCCACACCCAGCAGCTTGCAGGCCGTGCGTTCGCTCAGCCGGAACTCGACCGACACGAACGCAACCTCTTCTCTCAGACCGGCAAGCTCCAGCCGTTTTTTCGTATGACTGCCTTCAGCGCCTCGCCGTGCAGGCTCAGCTCCGCCACCAACAGCTTCAAACGGCGGTTCTCGTCCTCCATCGCCTTCAGCCGCTGTGCATCGCTCACGTCCATCCCCCCGAACTTCGACTTCCAGCCATAGAATGTCGCTGCGCTGATCCCGTGCTCACGGCACAGGTCCGCCGTCTTCACCCCGGCCTCGTGCTGCTTCAATATCCCGATGATCTGCTCTTCCGTATAACGGCTCTTCTTCATGCTCCGTCCTCCCGTTTAGATTACGAGAGAACTCCAGTTTCTACTGGTAGAGTTTTCCGGGGGCAGGTCAACCTTTGGAAGCGAGTGGGATACAGAGTTTGCTAGAGATCAACGCATCGCATCTGAGTACTATTTTCACCGCTATTTTACCTATGGGATCGATCGGTCCGATGTACCAGACGTGTTGCTGAACGCGTTCATCGCATCTCTTTTCGAGAAGTCCGTAGAAGGGCTATCCGCAGAGTTAGCGGGAATGATTACAGAGCGCAATGCTGAAAAGATCATCTTTAAACTTCGCACTTTCGAAGAAAAGATTGAGCCAACTTCGGCGGCAAAGCTTTCTGTCGTTATAGCTCGCAACGCGAGTCACTATCCGGACCCGAAAAGTTTTATGTCGTTTCACACGCCCTTGAAGCAGGCCGCTGTACATATAAGCCAGCTCATGCGAAAGGTTCCGCGTGAATTACGCGGCGCACTATCATTGCAAGTCATAGATGAAGCGGAGACTCTCCAATTTGCATGCGAGTGTGCGATATGGCTTTATACGTCCGCAAATTCAGAAAGGGAGCGGATTCTTACAGAAACAGATGAAACGGCAATGCAAACAGCATTAGGGAAAAGAATCGAGAAGCACTGCAGCCTTTTGCCCACGCCAATTTATGTCTTAGAGCCAGATAAGGCCGGGCAGTATCTGAACGCCTGGACCTTCTGTGGTGACCTAGACGGGCCGCGCAACTATCTAACCAAGCACGTGACGGCTAACCCTGAAGGCGTATTCGCGCTCATGAAATGTTTTCTCGGCACTGCATGGGCTATGACAGGTCTGCCGATAGAGGCTGATTTCGAACGTCATTCTTATGACGCCATGGCCAGGCTCATCGATCCCGAGGTGGCTGCGAAAGCTCTCATGTCAATTTACGGAGACCAACTCGACACACCCCAATTTCACCTTTCTAACCGCGAGCCACGGGAGCTTCGGCTTGCGCATCAGTTCATGTTCATACGCAAACACATATCCGAAGAACAGAAGGCGCGAATTGTGCAAGCACCAACCGGGACAAGCGACCGAGAAGACCAAGCAGCCGATCAACAGGGTTGAGCAGATGGGGCAAGTAAACGCCGCAGGGACCCGGAATCGGGTTGTGGGTGGCTAGTCGGCGGGGATTAGCGCTTTCTTGCGCGTTCGCGTTGGAGTTCGCGGTAGAGGTCGCTTTTGGAGCGGCCTTGTTCGCGGGCCAGGCGTTTCAGGGCTTCTTTTTCGTCGATGCCTTCTTCGGTTTGGAGGCGGGCTATGCGGGCGGCTAGTTTTTCTGGTGCGGTTGCGGGGCCCTGCGTGGCGGCGGACGATGATGACTTTCGCGGGGCTTCTACTAGCAGGGTGATTTCGCCGCGGATGCGGTCGCGGCTGGCTAGCTCTGCTCGCAGTTCGGCTACGGTTCCGCGGAGGAACTCCTCGTGCAGCTTGGTTAGCTCGCGCGCTACCACTGCGTGGTCGCGAGGCG
>CAVXOO010000350.1:0-3581 GCA_963762945.1 uncultured Acidobacteriaceae bacterium
AAGCGCGTGCTCTTGTAGAGCGGCAGCACGTTGCCCGAGAGCCAGCACCAGGGAATAAAGAGCAGGGCCGTGGGAATGCCCGTGACGATCATGTTGGCGAGAAAGAGAAGAGACCAGATCATGCGTGCCTTTTAGAATTATGCGTTCGCGGCCCCGGGATAAAGTTCGCGAAGGCGCGCGGGAAGTTTGAGGTAGATGCCGTCGAAGCCGCCGTTGGAGAGGATGGCGACGACGTCACCGGGAGCAAGCTCGGGCGCGAGAGCGGCGACGATCGAGTCGGCGTTGGGGTGCAGTTCGGCTGGTGTCCCGGCGTGGTCGAGGGCGCGGACGATTTCTTCGGGGTGCAGGCGCTCGGCTTCGGGAATGCGCTCCTGCTGATAGACGCCGGCGAGAATCACGCGATCGGCGAGGCGGAGGCTCGAGACGAGCTCAGGCGCGAGCACTTTGCGGCGCAGGGTGTTGGAGCGCGGTTCCAAGACAGCCCAGAGACGCGACTGCGGGTAAACGGCGCGCAGGGCGCGGAGGGTTTCGCGGATGGCGGTGGGGTGGTGGGCGAAATCTTCAATGAGCGTGATGCCGTTGATCTGGTCGCGCACTTCAAGGCGGCGCTTGACGCTCTTGAATGTGGCGAGGGCCGCGACGATGGATTCTTTCTGGATGCCCTGGCCAGCGGCGAGAGCCGCGGCGGCCGTGGCGTTGAGGACGTTATGCTCGCCTGCTAGGTTCATGGCGAACTCGGCCCATGCGACGCCGTCGCGATCGACTTCCCACTGCGCCTGCCCGTCCACGTAGCGCAGATTGCGGATGCGCCAGTGAGAAGATTCGCCGAAGCCGTAGCGCTCGACGGGGCAGAAGGCGTGGCTGACGCACTCGGTGACGTTTTCGCTGCCGTCGTACGCCACGATGAGGCCGCGGCGCGGAACCAGATTGACTAGGCGCTTGAAAGCGGTTTTAACGGCTTCGAGATCGACGTAAATGTCGGCGTGGTCGAACTCGACGTGGGTGAGGATGAGCGCGTCAGGGAAATAGTGCAGGAATTTGGGGCCTTTGTCGAAGAAGGCGGTGTCGTATTCGTCGCCTTCAACGATGAAAGGTTTTGTGGCGCGAAGCTGGAAACTCGTGCCAAAGTTTTCCGCGACGCCTCCGATCAAAAACGAGGGCTCGAGTGCGGGATTTTCGCGCGCGGCGGTCTGCCCCCGTGAGGCCGTTTGATAGATCCACGCGAGCATCGATGTGGTGGTGGTTTTGCCGTGGGTTCCGGCGACGACGAGGGGCGAGCGGCCGCTCAAGAATTCTTCGCGCAGCAACGCGGCCATGGAGGTGAAAGGAATGCGTTCGTCGAGGACGCGCTCGATCTCAGGATTGCCGCGCGAGAGCGCATTGCCGATGACGACCAGATCGGGCGCGGGCGTGAGATTCGACTCGGCGTATGGCTCGAGGATGGGAATGCCGAGTGAGCGGAGCAGATCGCTCATGGGCGGATAGGCGGCTTTGTCGGAGCCGGTGATGCGATGGCCTTCGAGCTGCAACAGCCCCGCGAGTGAAGCCATGGCTGTGCCGCAGATGCCGATGAGATGGATGTGGCGGGGAGCGGCGGTCATGCAGTCACCGCCGGTTCGAGGAGGGCAAGCGTGGGCTCATCGCCGAGGGTCAGCTCGGCTGCGACGCCGAAGGTGAGCGTGACGTTTTGCCGCGAGACGTGGCCCGAGCGCAGGCCAATGACGATGGGAATATCTAAACCGCCGAGGGCGTTTAGAATCGCGCGATCGAGGAGATCGGTTGGGGTGCCGCTCTCGATCATTTCGCCGAAAATAATGCCGCAGACGCCGGCGAGCTTGCCCGCGGCGCGCAACTGCCACAACATGCGATCGATCTGATAAGGCTTGACGGCGGTGTCTTCGAGAAAGAGGAGTTTGTTCTCTGTCGCGGGCTCCCAGGGCGTGCCGAGGAGCGAAACGAGAATGCTGAGGCAGCCGCCGTAGAGCGTGCCGGTGACGGATTTGCGCGCGGCGGGCTTGAGGAGGCGAAGGCCTTCAGCGGGGCCGAGCGTGTAGGGTTTCCCAGAGAGCGCGGCGCGAAAACTTTCGAGATGCACGCCGTCTTCGAGATAAAAATCGGCGGCGAGCATGGGACCGTGAAAGGCGGGAAGACCCAGCTTGTCGAGAAGGTGGAGCTGGATGCCGGTGAGATCGCTGTAGGCGAAGAAAGGCTTGGGATGCGCGGCAATGACGGCGAGGTCGAGGCCGTCGAGGAGATAGTTTGAGCCGTATCCACCGCGGAGGGCCATGATAGCGCTGGTTGTGGGATCCAAAAAAGCGGCGTGGAGATCGGCGAGGCGATCGGCTGCTGTTGCGGAGAAATAGAGCGGGCCGCGATGAAGGGAGTTGAGGCCGGGCTTGGGAGCAAAGCCGAGAGCTTCGAGAGCCGCGAGGCCGCGGTCGATGCGTTCGGGCTTGGCGGAGGAGGCGGGAGCGATGATCGAGATCGAGGCGTTGGGCGCGACTGCTCGTGGTTTGATCAGGCTTGGCATTTCACCACGCCTCTCCACGAGCGAATCGTTGCCGCGGGCATGAGCTTTCGCGAAGGGGATCAAACTTCCTCCAAGTTGCAATGATAAAGCGCCGGGTGTCAGGTGGCGGGGGCGGGCGATCAGGGATCGAGAATCGCAGAATCGATTTAGGAATCGGGCTCAGGTCATCGTGAGGCACTGCCGGAATCCGGAGCTGCAGAGTCCTCGTCCGGACTTTGCATGCCAAAGTTCGGAATTGAAGAGTCGGCGGGCAAGTGTGGAGTGCGCTTAAAATCCGCCGTTGAAATGTAGACGGTGGCCGCGGGCTGGTTCTCGGCAGTGAAACGGCCGGCGATGGCAAGGCCTTCAGGATGGTCTTTGACGGCGCGATCGACGTCGTCGCCGTCAAAGGCGACCACGATGGCGGCGTGGCTCGCGGGCGCGAGAAGCGCGGCGCGCCAGATTTCGAGATCGCTCTCGTTGATGGTCTGGCGCAGGGGAATGCCGGTGAAGGCGACAATTTCCGGATACATGGAAGTGTTCATCAACACCGTACCGCGAGGAAACGACTGCAGCAGGTCGCGAAGAAGCGGAGGAATGGCTTCGTCGTAGGGCAGGCGCGCCTCAAGGTTGTAGACGCTTTCGGCGTAGACGATGGGCCGCTGGCGCAGAAGGCTCCAAGCGTTGATTCCGGCGAGAAGAAAGAGAACGGCGAAGGCGATGTCGGGCAGGAACTGCGCGAAACGATGGCCCTGCCAGCGATCGAGAGCGCCCGCGGCAAACTTGGCCGCGAAGCCCACGCCGAGAGCGAGAGCGGGGAGCAGTTCGAGCCCGTAGCGCGTGTTGTAGAAGGTGAAGGGCCACCATGCGGGGAAGAAGATGGGAACCGAGCCGTAGGCAACCGACCACGCGTAGAAGGGAACAGGCAGCCAGAGAAGCGAGGTCCAGGCGAGAGCGCGGCGGCGGGGCGTGGATTTTTCCGCGAACCAGGCGGCGACGGAGCCGATTGCGGCGGCGGCGAGGACGAGATTGCCCCAGAGACTGCTCCACACAGGTGCGAGCACGGTGTCAA
>CAVXOO010000351.1:0-6571 GCA_963762945.1 uncultured Acidobacteriaceae bacterium
TGCGGCCTGGATTGCCGTGCGCGGCAGCCTCGATCCGCGCATCCCGGTGCTCACTGCCGCGGTCACGCTTTGGGCCGGAGGCTTCGACGTGCTCTATTCCTGCCAGGACTGCGAGCACGACCGCGCCGCGGGCCTGCACAGCCTGCCGCAGGCATGGGGTCTCGCGGCTGCCTTTCACGCGGCGCGTGCCATGCACCTGTTGGCTCTCTGCGCTCTCGCCTGGTTTGCCTGGCTCTTCCATTTCGGTCTCGCAGGCTGGCTCGGCGTCGCTGCCGTGGGCCTGCTGCTTGCTTACGAGCATCTGCTAGTCTCCCCTCGCGACCTGCGCCGCCTGAACGCCGCATTCTTCACCATGAACGGCGTCATCGCCATGGTATTTCTCGCCTTCGTCTCTGCTGATCTCTGGCTGCATCGCTAAAAGGGCAGGGAACAGGGAGCAGGGCACCGAGAGCAAGTCTGCGGGAGGCTTCGGTCCTACGCGCGCATCTCAAAAAAGGATCGCGACCTAATTCCGCTCATCGTGAAGCAAGTCGAGACCGAAGAGGCTGCGGGTGTTCAGTAGTCAGCGCGAACCGCCCGCGCGCATGTGGTATGGTGCAAAATAAAATCGAGCGGTGGTTGTGCGCAGATGGAGTTAAATAGAAGCATCATGAAGATCGCCATTCAAGGAGAGCCGGGATCGTTCAGCCACGAAGCGGCGCTAAAACTTGTCGCCGGCGCGGAGATCCTGCCCTGCGCGCTCTCGGCCGAGGTCTTTGCCGCGCTCGATTCGGGCGCTGCCGATGCCGCCGCCATTCCCATTGAGAACTCGCTCGCCGGCTCTGTTCTCGAGCACTTCGACCTCCTGCTGAAGCACGACGTCAAGGTGGTGC
Organism: uncultured Acidobacteriaceae bacterium; assembly: GCA_963762945.1. Taxonomy (GTDB): domain Bacteria; phylum Acidobacteriota; class Terriglobia; order Terriglobales; family Acidobacteriaceae; genus Telmatobacter. The sequence continues at coordinate 873 of CAVXOO010000351.1, forward strand.
GGGAGACCCTGCTGCGCATCCGTCACAATCTGATTGCTCTCCCCGGCGCGTCGATCGGCGGAATCGAGCGCGTCTTTTCGCATCCCGTGGCGCTGGCGCAGTGCCGGCGTTTTCTCGCCCGCTATACGTATATGAAGGACATCGCTTTTTACGACACTGCGGGCAGCGTCAAGCAGTTGGTGGAACTCGGCGGCCGAAGTGTCGCAGCCATCGCCAGCGAAGCCGCGGCTGCTCACTATGGCGCGGAGATTCTTGCTCGCGACATCGAAGACGATCCGGAAAACTACACACGGTTCTTCCTGGTCGAGCGCAGCCCGGAGGCCGAGACCGATCCGGATGCCAACAAGATCAGCGTCGCATTCACGCTCGAACACAGGCCGGGTTCGCTGGTGGCGGCGCTAAGCGCCTTGAGCGCCATCGGCACCAACCTAACCAAGATCGAGTCCCGCCCCGTTCACGGCAAGCCCTGGGAGTACATCTTCTACGTCGATTGCCAGATGGGTTCCGCCGCCGAGGGCGGGCGCGCATTGGAGGCACTCCACGCGCACTGCGGCATGGTGAAGGAATTGGGCCGCTACCGCGAAGCCCAGGCCGTCGAGAGCGCAATTTCCTAATCGAAGCCAGATCCTCTTAAATCAAGAAAATCTCTTCAATGCGCAGGACCAAACAAAAAAGGATCGGCGTCAGCCGATCCCTTTTTCTTGTTCCCTTGGTCCCTGCCTTTAGAAGTGGTACGCCACGCCGACGGTCGGCTCGGAGATCAGGAACCAGCGATTGGTAGCGAAGTTTTCGTTGGATGACCCGACGCCGAATGTCGGTACCTTCGTGACAATCCCGCGATATTCGGCGCGGATGTCGAAGCTGGGGCTGATCTCGTAGGCGAAGCCTGCGCCGAACAGGCCGCCTACTTCGGTCTGCTGCTTCGAGTCGAGGATTTTCGTGCCGGCGTTAATGATGGGCAGGAAGATCATGCCGGCTGGGCCGGCCTCCACAAACGGATTAAAGCTCTTGAAGACGAAAGATTTCACGAATGCGCCCGAAATCTCCTGAGTCCGTGTCAGGATCTGGTAGCCGGTCGGCGGGAAATTGGGTGCGAAGTAGGTGATTTTGTTTTGGTAGGTTATGCCGTAGTTGGCTTCGAGCGATGTTGTCGGCGTAAGCATATAGCGGTAGCTGGCTAGTGCGCCGTAAGCCGTTGTCGAGTGCACTTGCACATCCGTGGAAGAAGCCACAAACGGCTCAATCAGCCCGAATCCACTCAGGCTCATGTCCTGCCGGCTTTCCTGGGCACGGCCCATGGCCATGCCCGCGGCCAGCAAAGCGACTAAAAAGACGATCTTCTTCATTCGATCCTGATCCTCATGACTTCTTGAACTGTGCGGGTAGCTACGAGGCTCTCGATCTCCACGCACTGGTCCGGCGCTCCGAATGCCCCCGTGCACCGCTCTTGAGAATTGTAAATGGCCGGGCCGGGTTCAGGCGCGCCCAGCGGTATTCATGGAGCGGGGTCATGAAGCATTCGACGTTTAGACGTTTGAGACAGGGAATAGCGAGTAGCCAACAGGCAGTAGCAGCCGACAGGCCAAGGATGGGCTCGAGGCCCGCGGCCAGTTTTCTACTCCCTATTCCCTATTGGCGACTCCCTGCCGTTATCCCGCTCTTTCCAGGTGATAGAAAAATGGCGGTCCCTGCTCTTCGGCCAGCTTCTTCAGCGTGCCGAGAAATGCTTTGGCGGCGTAGGAGAATGTGCCCTGACGCCGGCAGGCCAGGCGCAACACGCGGCGCACCTCCAGGTCTTCCACAGGAACGCGCATCAGGTCGCCGGTTTCGAGCTCGCGCGCCACCGTCAGGTGCGGCACCAGCGCCACGCCGTTCCCCATGGCCACAAAGCGCTTGATGGCCTCGATGGTCGGCAGTTCGATCACCATATTGAGCGGCGTGCGATGGCGCTGGAAAGCCTCAATCACTTTGCGGCGCAGCGGTGAGGCCACGTTATGAGCAATAAAACTCTCCCGCCCCAGGTCGCGGATCGACACGTGTTTCGCGGCTGCGAGCCGGTGCCCGGGGCTCACAATAAAGTCCAGGTTGTCGCCGTAGACCGCGATGGTGCGGATATGCTCGGGGTCGGGACGAAAAGAGATCACGCCCAGCTCGAAGCTGCGCCGCGCCAGCTCCTCGGGAACGCGCGAGGCCAGCATGCGCTGCACTGTCACGTCGATCTGCGGATACGCGCGGCGGAAAGCGTCAATCGCCGGCAGCAGGTAAAGGCAGGTGTACTCGTTCGCCGCCAGTTGCAGATGACCGCGTTCCAGACTCTTCAGCTCATCGAGCGCGCCCACGGCCTCGCGGCGCAGGGCCAGCAGGCGCAAGGCGTACTCGCGCAAAAGCGCTCCTGCAGCGGTCAGCGAGCCGTCCCGCGCTGCGCGGTCAAAAAGGATCTCGCCCACCGACTCTTCCAGTTTGCGAATCACCTGGCTCACCGCCGGCTGCGTGCGGTGCAGGCGCGCCGCGGCGCGGGAAAAGCTGCGCTCTTCGGCCACGGCAAGAAAAGTTTCGAGCTGGTTGAGTTCCATGTGCGCCTCTGGGCAGTGAAAAAGTGAAAAAGTGAATGAGTGAAGGAGTGCAAAGGCGCCGGTCTCGACGGGAAGAAAGACAAGCCGAATCAACGTTTGATCGGCTAACTCGGGACCTGGTTCCACTTCTTCACTCTTTCACTTCTTCACTCGTTCACTCAGGTATAGCATTTGCTTATCGATCATCAAACAATTATAACTTTGCCTTATATAAAGCGCATAGGAGAAAATAACAAAGTTGAACGGGTCGATTTCTCCGGCCGAGGCAAACTCATGATTCCGAATCATCTGGCTTTCTTCGATACCACCCTGCGCGACGGCGAGCAGTCGCCGGGCTGTTCGATGACCACGCAAGAAAAGCTGACGATGGCGCATGCGCTGGAGGATCTGGGCGTGGACATCATCGAGGCCGGCTTTGCCATGGCTTCGGAGGGAGACTTTGCAGCCATCGCCACCATCACCCAGGCCGTTCGCAAGCCGCGCATCGCCTCTTTGGCTCGGGCCAAGGCCGAAGACATCGAAATGGCGGCCCGTGCGCTGCAGTTTGCCGAGCGTGCGCGCATTCATGTCTTTCTCGCCTCGAGCGATTTGCATCTCGAATACAAATTGAAGCTCGGCCGCGCCGAAGCCCTCGACCTCTGCGGCGAATCAGTGCGTCTGGCGTGCTCGCTCTCCGATGACGTGGAGTTTTCACCGGAAGATGCCACGCGCTCCGACCGCGACTTTCTTGTGGAAATGGTCGGCATCGCCGTTGAAGCCGGCGCCAAGACCATCAACATGCCCGACACCGTGGGCTACACCACGCCGGAAGAATACGGCGCAATGTTCCGCGAAGTGCGCGCGCGCATTCCCGCTATCGACGAAAAGGGTGTAGTCCTCTCCTCGCACTGCCACGACGATCTTGGCCTGGCTGTCGCCAATTCGCTCGCAGCCGTGCAGAATGGCGCGCGGCAGGTGGAATGCACCATCAACGGCATCGGCGAACGCGCCGGCAACGCGGCTCTCGAGGAGATTGCCGCGGCGCTTTACGTGCGCGCCGACCGCTTTGGCGTGGAAACCAACATCAAGCTCGATCAGCTCTATCCCACCAGCGAGGTCCTCGGCCAACTGATCACCTTCAGGCCCTCCCCCAATAAAGCGATTGTGGGCGCAAACGCCTTTGCCCACGAGTCGGGCATTCATCAGCACGGCGTACTGGCCAACCCGCTTTGCTACGAGATCATGACCCCGCAACTGGTTGGTGTCTCGAAGACGCATCTCGTGCTCGGCAAGCACTCCGGCCGCGCGGCTTTGAGGCACAGATTGGAACAGTTGGGATTCACCGTTACGCGCGACGAGCTGCAGCACGTTTATTATCGATTTGTAGCCCTCGCCGACCGCAAAAAGAACATCTACGACCAGGATCTGGTCGGGTTGCTGCCTGACAACATTCGCGAGAAGCGGCGCGAGCCCGTCGCGGAGTTGGACTGAGAATGCGAAGTTCAATCACGCCCGCCGCGCGCAGCCTTTCAATCGTCTTCACGCCGATCAAAATCGGCCACGCGCACGCCAGCCGCACGCGGAATTGCGAAAACGGCATTGTGTTCGTGTAACTCCAGCCCGCGCGCAAGATGCGACTCCGCCTTGTCGAGATACTCGCGGAACAGCGGCAGGAATTTTGCCTCGTTCGCCGGCGACAGCAAATTTTCCGGCGAACAGCCCGGCGGGCCGCAATTTCTCCAACGGCAGATAGCAGCGGCCTTTTTTCAAATCCGCCGGCAGGTCGCGCAGGATGTTCACGAGTTGCAAGCCCTTGCCGAACCGGATGCCGTCCGCGATGAATTGCTCCTCGTCCAGCTCGCGCTCGCGGAAACAAATGCGCGCGGCAAATCTTCGTCCAGAACTCGCCCACGCAGCCCGCCACGCGATAGGTGTAATCGTCCAGTTCGGCCGTCGGTTTCCAGCGCGATGATTTTTTGTCGGTGGAGCGAGACTCGTCGGCCGAACTTCCGAACCGCCGCAAATCCAGTTCCTGCCCGCTCGTGATGGTGGCGAGAACGTCGCGAATCAATTTTTGATCGGCGGCGGAAAAGTTTTGCAGCGCCGCCAGACTGTCCTCGACTCTTTTCCAGCAACAATTTTTCGGCGGGCGAACCCTGCTGCCTGGCCAGTTCGCCGAAATTCAGCGGCGCGGAAGACTGGCCGAGAATCCGTTCGCGCAGTTTTTGCAGCGCCTCCAGCCGTTGTTCCAGCGGGACGATTTCCGTGTCGGCGATGGTGTCGGTGGTGCGCGCGAGCAGGTAGGCCAGGCCGATTTGCGGGCGCACCGCGCGCCGGCAGCACGCGCAACGTCAGATAAAACGAGCGCGACGTCGCCTTGAGCAAATCATTTAACGCTGTTGGCATTTTTAGACAGAATGACCGAATTTTCAGAATTCAATTTGCGCCGCCAGTTCGAGTTTCAAATTTTGTTAATTCTGTTGGCTTCCGAGAAGTCAATCATGGAAAGAAAAAACCCTTCCTGTTCAGGAAGGGCTTTCTTTTAGCCGAAATTGGCATTTACGGTCATAACGACCTTCTAGGCCATTATCAGCTATTTTCGTCATTGGTCAAGCCCTCATTTTGTTTTTTTTCAGCATCCACTAAAGCCTGTTTTAACGCTTCTTCCGCACCCGCCGCCTCAATTGGAAACAACAATTTGTTCCGGTGCAAAAATTGGCGGCGTAGATAAATTCGTCGGCAATTGTTATGCCTGTCATTGCGCGAGCATCCTGACTGGTTCCGTCACTAGTTTTTCCGCCAGCGCCACGACGGCGCCGACAACGTGATGTGGCCTCCCGGAACGGCATTCCCTTTCTGACGAGATAATCCGCCAGGTCGGTCGCCAACAACGCCGGGTCGCTCGCGGCGGCATGGCAGGCAGCCTTGTTCACCATGGTTGCTCAAGCATCGCCGCCATGAATCGCGTCGTGGCGCGCACGGTGTCGGCGGTGTCGAAAAGCCGTTCCTTGTCCTCCTGCAAATCGCGGTTGTAAGGCATGGGCAGTCCTTTCAGCAGCGTCAGCAGCGACATAGGTGCCGAAGACTCGGCCGATCTTGCCACGCGCGAGTTCGGCAATGTCCGGATTTTTCTTTTGTGACATCAAT
>CAVXOO010000352.1:0-3641 GCA_963762945.1 uncultured Acidobacteriaceae bacterium
GGTCTTCGCGGGCTTCGACGGCTTCGGCGACGAGGGCATCGAGGTTGGCCGATTCGGCGATGCGCGCGCAGTTGCGGCAGGTGCCGCAGAAGTCGGGCAGGCCGTTGCTTTCCGTGGGATTGAGGCAGTTGACGGTCTGGGCAAGCATGAGGGCGAGGGTGTATTTGCCCGCGCCACGCGGGCCGGCCAGGATCATGGAGTGCGGGAAACGCTCGGCGCGCACGCTCTCGCGCAGGTGCGTGACGGTGGCCGCGTTGCCGAGGAAGTCTTTGAAGCCCACGGATTGAGAGTAGCAGGAATACAGGGAGCGAGGGAGCAAGCCACCCCATCGAGCAGAGAACGCTCGATGGGGACCCCGGCAGGGAGCAAGCTAGCAAGTCGGCGCAACCATCAGCACATCCGGAGCGCGGGCTTTAGAATGCAGGCGAGGTGGTGTTGGCAATTCCTCTGTGGGATTGCTGGACGGTTGCGAACGATTGAGGGGCGAGGGACGAATGCGGAAACGGGAGAGTGAGAGCTTTGGGTTGGCGGCGGCGGAGGTGCGGACCTTGCGTGCGCTGAAGACGCCGGCGCGGATTCAGAAGTTTATTGACGCGCTCGAATACCAGTACGCCGATACGGCGTGGTCGCCGCGGCGCGTGCTGCGCGAGCGCAAGGGGCATTGCCTGGAAGGGGCGCTGGTGGCGGCGGCGGCGTTGCGCGTGAACGGGCATCGGCCGCTGGTGATGGATCTGGAATCGGTGCACGACGACGATCACGTGGTGGCGCTCTATCGCGAACGCGGATTGTGGGGCGGGATTGCGAAATCGAACTTTGCGGGGCTGCGCTTTCGTCCGCCGGTTTACCGCACGCTGCGCGAGCTGGCGCTGAGCTACTTTGCCGACTACTACAATCTGCGCGGGGAATACACGCTGCGGGCCTACTCGCAGGCGGTGGATTTGTCGCGGCTGGACCGTTGCCAGTGGATGACGGCCGAGGAGGACGTGTGGTGCGTGGCGGAGGCGCTGATTGCGGCGCGGCACTATGCGCTCGCTCCCGACAAGGTGACGCGGACGCTGCCGCGGCTGGACCGGCGCAGCTTTGCGGCGGGAATGCATGGGTGGGTTAGGCATTGAGGAGGCAGCGGAGTTGGTGGGGCTTCGGGGCTGCGCGGCTGCGGGACTTCGGGGCTGCGAGGCAGGGGAGTAGTGGGTGAGTAAGCCGGGAGTTGGCGGGCGGGGATTTCGCTTGGGAGTGGGTGAGTTTGGCTCAGCCGGCGGTTGCGCTACCAAATTCTACGAAATCGTACGACGATTTACCAGTTTTTCGAGGTTGTTTTGTTGATTCTGAACGAGTTATTCTCAGAAAATATACCCCAGGGGGGTATGAGAAAAAATTTATTTAATTCATTTCTCCTTTTCGCTGAATTTTCGTCGGGCTTCTCGGGCGCGGATTGCGATTTTAGGCGGTTCCAGAATTCGAGTGCCCTCTTGAGGGCGGTGAATGGTGGCATTTTCTTGAGGAAAATGCCACTCAGCGTCGGTGGTTCTCGCGAACAGCAATTCTGGAACCGCTGTGGTCGCCCGGAGCCTGACCCGTCTTTAAGATAGCGAAGTCGGCGGTAATTCTCGGCAAAGGGGTTGCGGAGCGGAATCGATTTGGAATGAGGGAGATGCGGGAGGGATGGTTTCCGCGGGGGCTTGACTATGGGGGAGAGAGGGCTGCTTGGCGGGTTGGCCGGTTGGTCGATTCGCAATTTTGCGTGTGTTAGGCGAGGGATCTCATTCTCAGGTGTCGGAATCGGGAGCTCAGCAGAAGAAAACTGAAGAGGACGCTACGCTGAGTGTTGTGACAACCGGCGCAGAGTTCCCAATGGCGGAGTTAAGCCTTAAGGCGGAGGCCGCCGGTATGGTAGCATCCGCCTTAAAGGGTGTACTTCGTTAAGCTCCGTACGTTGGGGTTTCCTTGTGGCAAGGAATGCAGAGAGCTTCGCAGTTTGAAAGCGTATCTGGTCCACCCTTTGATTCAGCTACCTTGTGGTGGGCGTGCCAGCGCCCATCCGCAAGTTTTGTGGGGCAGCGATATTCCTTGTGTATCGGGCAGGTGAGGCGCGTGCATTCACACTGATTCCCCGCACGCCTCAAAGCCGCATTCTTAGTTTCCTCAGAGAAGGGCATACAAGCACCCATCCTTTCTCACGCGGCTTGCGTGACCACCTTTGCATCAAGCAGGGCGACTAGCTCCTCCATAGACCAGACGTGATCCGCAATCCCTGCTTCCGTCGCGGGGTCACCCGTAGCGTCTTATGAACTCTGCAAAAGTTGTAGTACACGAAGTGAAGGGCCGCGGCATGGCCTTGGCTTTCGATCTTCTTTGAAAATCCGCTTATCAGCCGCGTGAACCGGCGCATCGGCATGCGCATCGGGAGATTCCGGCGTTCGACAAATGAGGTGCTCATGTGCTCACAGTTGGGGCTACCGATGACGGTTTTCATGTCGCAGGTCATTCGATCTATTGAGTTGACGCTGCTCCCCTCCGCGCGGGCGGCCACTGCAACTTGCCGAGAGGTGGGTAATCTGTTCACAAAGCAAATGATAGATAGGACCAGTTAAACTGTCAAGTCATAAGTTTCAATAATCGTGAATTCTTCTACAATTGCAATTCTCGTGTTCATGAATTTATATATTGACAAATATCATGTACTGCGGGACAATTCAATTATGCCGCTAGAGGTTGTGATCTACGACGACGCACTACTAACCCTAGCGACAGACAAGAATGCGAAGAGCGGTTTCCCTCAGGCTGTTGAGAAGAAGTTTCGCCTTCGCATTCAACAGATGATGTCTTTTGGAGACGAACGAGACTTCTACGCAATCAAGTCATTGCATTTTGAAAAACTGAAAGGGGATAGAAGCCATCAACATTCAATACGGCTCAACGATCAATGGCGGATGATTTTGGAGTTTGAAGGCGAAGCACCTAACAAAAAAGTAATCGTCGTGGGAATCGAGGATTACCACTAGGATGGAGAAAAAATGCTGACATTTGAACAGCTTGCAGAAACCTTCTCGCCGGGTGAGGCCATCAAGGAAGAGTTGGACGAGCGCGGCTGGTCTCAGCGCGACTTGGCCGCGATTATGGGAGTACAGCCGTCCGTCGTAAGCGGAATCGTAAACGGAACAAAGCCAGTGTCGCTCGACTTGGCTCGCAATTTGGCGGCAGCTTTTGGGACGAGCACGCAGTACTGGGTCAATATGGAGACCGCATACCGCCTACATCAGGCCCCTGCACTCCATGTTGATACGAGCGCGCGTTCTGAGTTGTTTAAGGTTGCGCCAGTTAACGAAATGATCAAGCGTGGGTGGATTGAATCTGCTCATGATGTTGAAGTTCTGCGCTCCAGAATAGAAGCGTTCTACGATTGTGGTCTAGACGAAGTTGAAGAGAAAGAACTTCCCTTTGCCGCACGACAGGGAACGGAATACGGCTTGCTTACTTCACCTCAAAGAGCATGGGTAAGGCGTGTGCGTATTCTCGCGAAGGCTGTCAGTGCTGTACCGTTCGCTCCCTCCGGCGTGGATGCGGCAGTCACGAAGCTGCGTCCGCTAATGAGGGATGCCGAGGAAGTTCGCCATGTCCCTCGTGTACTCGCGGAATGTGGC
>CAVXOO010000353.1:0-5053 GCA_963762945.1 uncultured Acidobacteriaceae bacterium
TCTGGTTCATGCCCTCCAGTTGACCGCTATTTCTTGCGCTCTCCATGGATTCATTTCCAATCAAGGTGAGTTTGGTCTTGCCGTCCTCAAAATCCTCAAAGAGGATCACATCGTGCGCATCGTCCATGGCCTCATGTTCGATGCCATATTGCGCAGGCTGAACTTTGTTTCCCTCCGCGTCGGCAAAGAACATCGAGTAAACAATCTTCTCGTGCACAACAATCTCGAAGTACTCGCCGCCAGTCCACACCTGCTGCCCATCCGGCGCTCTCATGTAATAAAGAAATTTTCCTCCCACGCGAAAATCCATCTTGCAAACGGGCGCAGTAAAACCCTTCGGCCCCCACCACTGCATCACATACTTTGGGTCAGTCCACGCCTTCCAAACCAACTCGCGTGGGGCGTCAAAAACTCTTGTAACAACGAACCGTTCTATCTCATTCACCGTGTTTTTTGTCATCTCTCACCTCCGTTTTTTTCATTTGATTCACCACCACATCCAGCTTGTCGAAGCTCTCTTCCCAGAAACGACGATAACGATGCGCCCAGTCGCCGACTGTCTTTATCGCTTCCGGCCGCAGCGTACACACGCTCTCCCGTCCACGCTTGGTCTTAATGACAATCCGGGCCCGCACCAGGTAGGCAATATGCTTTGAAATCATCTGCTGCGAAAGGGCAAACGGTTCCGTCAGTCCATGCACGGACGCAGGTCCGCGGGAGAGTCGCTCGATCATCGTCCGCCGAGTCGGATCGGATAAAGCCGCAAAGGTCGTACCCAATCTATCCACAACCATATGGTAGTGGTTTATTCGTGAATGTCAAGCGTGAAGTTTTGGAAACTACGGCAGCCTCAACCGTGAGCTCTCGGACGCTGGACTGCATGGAGAGCTAAGAACAACCGCAGATCCTTCGTCGCTGCGCTCCTCAGGATGACAGCGCGCGGGGAGAGGTCCGCCTCTACTAGACGAAAGAAGGTTCTTCATCTTCGCTTAGGATGACAGCGCTCCGGGGTTGGGGTTGTCTTACGAGGCAATCGCCGGCGTTTCAGACTCGGCCTGCGCCGGCTCTTTCATCATGGCTTCAATTGCTTCGCGCAGGCGGTCGGTTAGTTCGCCGTTCTGGCGGACTGTCATTCCTTTGGTCTCGATGGGGTCGCCGACTTTGAGGGTTAGCTGGCCGGGATAGAGATGGCGGGTGTGAATGGGCAGCAGATCGTAAACGCCCTTGAGAGCGATGGGTACCAGTGGGACCTGCGCGCGAATTGCCAGATAGGCCGCGCCGGAAAGGAAGGGCCGGAGAGCTCCGTCCGAGGTTCGGCCGCCCTCGGGAAAGACCATCAGAGGCATTTCCGCGCGCAGCGCCTTGACCGCGCCGCCCAGGCTGGCGAGGGTTGCGTGCGCGTTCGCAATGTCAACGGGCATTTGCCCGGAGCGCCCGAGATACCAGCCGATAAACGGCCACTGCCAGAGTTCTTTTTTGGCCAGGATGCGGAACTGGAAGGGCATCGCGGCAAAGAGCACGGGAATGTCCATGTAGGAGGTGTGGTTTGGGGCGTAGACGGCGACCGGATGCTTGCGCAGATTCTCCGCGCCTTCTACCTTCAACCGCGAAAGCGAAATTGCGACGCAGCCGCGCGCCCAGAAGCGCGCAATGTCGTGTTGCGCGCGGCCTTTCTTGTCCACGAATGAAACCAGGAGCGCGACGCTCCCGCAGATTGCAGTCCATAGCGTCAGAATCGGCATTTGCAGTACGTCTGTCCGCCAGCGATGGCGGCGGGGCAGCGGATTGGGTCGCGTGCTCATGGGTGTTCGCTCTCTGCTGCCGAAAGCCCTGCGAGAAGCAATGCGCGCGCCTCGCCGACGAGGTAGACCGATCCTGAAACTACGACCACGCCGCCGGCCGAGTTTTCTTGCGCAATCTTGAGCGCTGCGCGCACTGAATTCGCCGCGAGCGCCGGTGTGCCTGTGGCCTTGGCCGCCGCCAGCAGATCATCCACGGCCGCGGCGCGGGCGGTATGGATGGGCGCGAGGATCACCTGATCGAAGAGCGGAAATAGAATCTGCGCCATCTCCTCGAGCGGTTTGTCGCGCAGGCAACTGAAAACAAGTATCCGCGGGGTGCGTGCCTCGAGGATGCTTCTGAGTCCAGCGCGCAAGGCCCACGCGCCGGCTGGATTGTGCGCCACATCCAGCACCCATTCCACGCCGCAGGCAGTCATCCGTTCCAGGCGGGCCGGCCAGCGGGTGCGGCGAATTCCGGCCTCGATGACAGCCGCGTTTACGGGAAATCCATGCCGTAGGGCCAGCTCCGCCGCCGCGGCAATGGCCAGGGCGACGTTGCGCTGCTGGTGCGCGCCGGCCAGAGGCGAATCTACCTTTACCTGGGCTCCCAACGCTTTCACGGTGTAGGGTCCCTTGGCCTCAACCGCCGGAATGTACTCCGCCGCGTTGACCCCGCGGACTTCGAGTTCTGTTGCCACCTCGCCCAGCACCTGGTTGGCATCGGGATGCTGCGGCAGGGTAATCATGGTTCCACCCCGGCGCAGGATGCCGGCCTTCTCGCGCGCAATCGCGGCAACGGTTGGGCCCAGCCACTCCATGTGGTCGAGAGAAATATCCGTGATGACCGAAAGCAGCGGATCGACGACGTTGGTCGCGTCCAGCCGGCCGCCCATGCCCACTTCGAGGATGGCAATCTCCACCTTACGCTCAGCAAAGTAGAAAAACGCGAGCGCCGTTAGCATCTCAAAAAAGCTCGGCTCTTGAGGCAGCTCACGCTGTTTTACCTTTTGGTTGGCATTTTCGGAAACTAGAAAAAAAAGCCGCGCAAAGTCGTCGTCCGCGATCTCTGTTCGGTTTACGCAGATGCGTTCGTTTGGCCGCTCGAGATGGGGCGATGTGTAGAGACCCGTGCGGACGCCCGCTTGCATCAAAATGGACGCGAGCGTCGCTGCTGTCGAGCCCTTTCCGTTGGTTCCGGCGATGAGCACAGCGGGAAAGCGCCGCTCGGGATGGCCAAGCGCAGCCAGCAGGGTTCGCACCTCGTCGAGCGAAAACTTGCGCCGCGGCTGACCGGGGCGCGCGTAGAGCTCCGGCGCCATGGTCTTCAACTTTTCGATAGCTGCTGCGTAAGACATGAGAAACCTTAGTATAAGAGCCGCGTCACATGGCCAACGTTACCGCGATCCCTACCTGGCCTGTTTCTTTTTGAATTGTGGAGGAACCGCTCGCTCCAAGCCGCTCCATCTGCACGCGTTTGGCGCGGCTCCCACACAACCCGCACGCATTCCACAGGCTTTTTCGGCGTGCCTGTGGGAGTCATGGAAAAGTATGGCCGCTATTCGCCGGTCGCGCACCGGTTATCCTAATCTCCTCTTCTCCACAGCCACGTTTTAGAAAACTCGCACCCACCTCAAGCCCGCGTCCCCACACGACTTCGTCGTGATTCCCACTTTTCCTATCGCACCTACGGGTACTACTAGGTTTTATTTATATCTCTCTATACTTATCCACCCCCGTCGGCAACCACGCGCCGCGTAGCATCCAGATCGAGTTCTGGACGTCCACCGCCCGGTTCCCAGTGTGCCTTCGCTGATTGGCGGCTCCAGGCTGGCTGCTGGTTGCTCGATCCGCCCAAGGAATTCAGAGAATCGCCCCGGTTTTCCACGCGTTTGTTACTTTAAAGATGGCTACAATCAAGGTGATGAATCGAGGCCGTTTCCGGCTGTCCGCAAGCTGTTGTACAGTGAGGGCATAGGACGCGGCTTCTAGAGTTGGGGGTTGACGATGCCAAGTGTGGAAACGGAAGCCGAGAAGCCGGCCGGGCAATCGACGGCTCAGGGGGCAGCAATGGAGATTACCGTAAGCCGCCAGGATCTGGTGAAGGAACTCACGGCAACGCAGAGCGTGGTGGAGCGCAAGACCACAATTCCTATCCTGTCCAACTTCCTTATCGAGGCCGAAGACGACCGCCTGAACATTACGGCGACCGATCTCGACCAGGCGATCCGCACCAGCGCCGCCGTCAAGGTGAAGAAGCCCGGCTCCTGCACGATCCCCGCGCGCAAGCTCTACGACTACATCAAGCTGCTGCCTGATGGCGACATTTCGATCAAGCTGCTCGAGAATCACTGGGTGCAGATTCGCAGTGGCCGCTCGAATACCAAGATGGTGGGCATGGCGCGCGCCAACTACCCACAGGTTCCCGAGTTTCCGACGGTCGCCGCTACGAGTATTTCTCTGGTCGCGCTGCGCACGCTGATTGCGCGGACTATTTTTGCGATCTCGAACGAGGAGTCGCGCTACACGCTGAACGGCGCGCTGTTGATCCTGAAAGCCGAGTCGCTGGCAATGGTCGCGACCGACGGGCATCGGCTTTCGTTTGTCGAAAAGCCTAACGAGACGCTCGAAGGCATCAGCGGGGAAAAACGCGTGCTGGTTCCGCGCAAGGCTCTGCAGGAGCTGCAAATGCTCCTCTCCAACACCGACGCCGAAAGAATTGAGTTTGCCGACGACGAGCACACGCTCTTTTTCCGCGTCGGCCATCGCACGCTTTCAAGCCGCAAGCTGACCGGGCAGTTCCCCAACTTCGAAGCTGTGATGCCGCGCGACAACACCAAGTTCGCGGTGGTGCGGTCGAGCGAGCTTTCGGCGGCGATCCAACGCGTGGCGCAGTTTGCCGACGAGCGCTCCGGCGCCATCCGCATGAAGCTCGAAGACAATGAACTCAAGGTCAGCGCCAACTCGAACGATTCCGGCGAGAGCGAAGACACCATCGACACGCCGTATTCGAGCGAAGCGATTGCCGTGGGCTTCAACTCCGGCTACATTCTCGACTTCCTGAAGGCGCTCGACAACGCGGGCGAGGTGCGGCTCGAGTTCAAGGACGCGCAGTCGGCCGGGCAGATGCGCCCCGAAGATCCCGACGCCGAGTACAAGTACCGCTACGTGCTGATGCCGATGCGGATCTGACGGCGAGCGCGTTCACTCGCCGTACGGCGCCCAGATGTTTTTTACTTGCGTGGCGTGTTGCAGGAACCAGCGGCCTTCTGCCT
>CAVXOO010000354.1:0-3405 GCA_963762945.1 uncultured Acidobacteriaceae bacterium
GTTTTTAGTCCTTGACCCCTATGTCCCTACGTCCGGGCCTTCTTTGTTTATCGTGCCCTTTGTTTTCTTGGTCCCTGTTCTCTTGTTCCCTTGTTCTCTTGGCCCCTTGTTCCCTGTTTTTAGGTACACTGAGCGACGGGGGTATTCTTGGCCACGGTTGTTGCGCACTATGCCGCCGCGGCGGCTACCGATTGTGGCCGCAAGCGGCCATCGAACGAAGATGCATTCGGTTTTTCCGTCGAGCACGGAGTGTATGTGGTCTGCGACGGCATGGGCGGCGCGGCTGCGGGCGAAGTGGCCAGTTCACTCGCGGTCGACGAGGTGATGCATCTGCTGACTGGCGGCGACGCAGCCCGGCCCCCCGTGGCCAGTTCCGATGCGGTTCGATCGTTGATTGGCGACGCCGAGGAAGCCTTGGCCAGCGCCAACACGGAGATCTTTACGCGCGCGCACAACAGCCGCAACCTGAGCGGTATGGGCACCACGCTGGTTTCGCTGCTGACCGAAGAGCGGCGCGGCTGGATGATCAACGTGGGCGACAGCCGCGGCTACCGCGTGCGCAATGGGCGTCTCGAACAGATCACGCTCGATCACTCGCTGGTGGAGGAACAGGTGCGGCTGGGCCGCATGGACGCTCACGAAGCGCAGCGCTCGCCGTTCAGGAACGTGATTACGCGCGCACTGGGCACGCAAAGTTCGGTAACGCCGGACGTTTTCGAACTCGAGATTGAGCCCGGCGATCTTTTCCTGTTGTGTTCCGACGGGCTGACGCGCGAACTCACCGACGCGGAGATCGAATCGATTCTGAAGAGCGAACTGCCGCTGCAGGAGTTGTGCGCGCGGCTGGTTGCGGCCGGTAACGATGCCGGTGGGCACGACAACATTACGTGCGTGTTGGTGCGGGCGGAGTCGTAAGCCCGGCGATCCGCTGGCATATTTTCACTTGAATTTCAGGGGCTGCCGGTGCATCCTACCTGCATGACGCAACCCTCCGGACTCAGCCAATACGACATTATCGGCTTCGTGGTCATCGTCGATGTGGAGCGCGCCAAGGCGTTTTATCGCGACACACTCGGCCTGTGGCTGGTTTCAGAAGAGCCGCCCTTCGCGCTGGTGTTCGACGCTAACGGCATTATGCTGCGGCTGGTGATGGCAAAACAGTTGCCGCCTGGCTATGGGACGGTTTTGGGCTGGAAGGTTCCCGATATTGCGGCCACGGTCAGGGATCTGAAAAAGGCGGGCGTGGTTTTTGAGCGCTTCGAGGGCATGAAGCAGGACGAGCTGGGAATTTGGGCCTCGCCCTCGGGGGCGAAGATCGCGTGGTTCAAAGATCCCGATGGGAACATTTTGAGTTTGACGGAGTTTGCCGGGGCGAAGCAGTGAAAGCGTCCGCGTTTATTCGGGAATGAGTCGAATGAGAGATGGGTAGAAGGCCTGCACTTTCAAGCAGTGGAACCTAGCTGAATCGTCAACGGGGCGCAGGATCGTTCTGTTTCCAGATGCCTCCCGCAAAACAAATTGGAATCCTCCCTCGCCAAGATTAAATTGTGTATGGAAGTCCGGGACCGAGACCGTGAAGAGTCCATTCTGGTCAACATCTGCGTCAGCAATGCGAATCGACGTAACCGGGCCGTCCATAATGCCGAAGAACTCGGAGGCCCACTCGGCAAGATAATTCACTTCAATCCTGCTCCCCGGTAAGACCTTCGAATTGGACGCGATTTGCCCGCGAAGAGGAATCTGGGCCAGGGGAACGCAGGAAAGTTGCAGCGTCTCTTCAGGCGACTGAATTCTTCTGTCAATTGACTCAATTTGGCATCCAGGAAGATATGCGACCAGTTTGATCGTCGCAGCGGGTACATCTTTTACAGCTGCGACAATCTCGTAGGTCGATTGCTCCTTCCCAACGTCTGCGTAACCGCCATAGCCGCCGAACGCCCCAGTCATGAAATAGACGATCTGCGCATTTTTTGAGGAGACGTTTGGAGGAAGGATGATACGAACTCGCGGAGGCGCTTCGGCAACAAGATGCGCACTCCCGGCGAGCGGGCTGACACAGATCAAGAGGAATAGGCCGAGTGCGCTTCGAGACATAGCGTCCTGTTCTTCCGAGGAATAGACGCAGCGGCTGAGCAACAGTTAGGCCTAGGACAACTTCGAGCGATTGACTTGGCTTTTTGCTGAGGCCTCACCACGAAAAAGGGCTTTAGAGTCTCTCGGCGCCGGTTGACCAACCTTCTACTCGACCACCACTTCGGGGCTGCTTTGCTCATGATGTTGCGGGCGCTTGAAGAGCAGCGCCAGAGGGATGCAGGCCAGGGCGAGATAGCCGAGGAGGCGGAAGTTGTCGGCGTATGCCAGCACTGCGGCTTGCCGCTGGAGGCTGCCGTAGACTGCGCCGAGGGCTTCGCGATGCGCGAGGACTGCATTGGCGCCGCCGGTTTGGAAGTGTGCGGCGAGTCCCTCAAGGGCGTTGGTTGCGGCGGGGCTGCTGGCGGTGAGGTTTGCGCTCATGTAGCTCTGGTGGACCTGCGCGCCGCGCACCAGATTGGCGGTGAGAGCGGCGATGCCGATAGCACAGATGCATTCGGATGGTGGGGAATAATGCGCAGAGTGTAGTCGCTCGCGGGACGAGTTGCGGACACTTGGGCCGAAAAGATGAACGCGCCCGGTGAATCCGCGCGAGGTTCGGGTGCGGTCATAACTTCGACAACCGCTTTACCTCCCTGCGCTGAGTCTGCGTAGAGTTCGACTTGCAGTTGATCCAGGGTGAGGGCGCCGGGAAAGACCTCGACCTGAAAGAAATGCTGGCCATCACGAGTCCCGATTTCCATCGTGCCAAAGTGCACCGTATTCCAATGCCGGTCGATCTCCTGTTGCCAATGCAGCAAAGTTACGCCAAGCACGCTATCCCCAGCCGCACGCTCTGGAAACCGGCGGCCGCAGGCAGATAGTGATCTTCGGTATATTCGCGAATGGCACGGGTAGCAGAGAATGCCGGTGTGAGCCGCGCCATGCTCTCGCGGATGCGCCCTAGCCACTTGGATGGCAGGCCCTCTTTATCCCGTTCATAGAACTCCGGAATTACCTCGTTTTCTAGTAAGCCATACAGAGCTTCTGCTTCTGCGGCATCCCATGCTTGATCTTCGCCGTGTTCTTGGCCATCACCGATGGCCCAGCCAACTTCGGGGGAATAGGCTTCCGCCCACCAGCCGTCCAGCTCGGAAAGATTAAGTCCGCCGTTGACAAGTACCTTCATTCCACTTGTTCCGCATGCCTCCCAGGGACGTCGCGGCGTATTGATCCATTCGAGTCAATGCCCTGGACCAGTTCCTGGGCCAGCAGCATGTCGTAATCGCTCAGGAAGACGACACGGCCTGAGGATTTCTGGGCGCTTGATAAAGT
>CAVXOO010000355.1:0-5143 GCA_963762945.1 uncultured Acidobacteriaceae bacterium
CATCGTGGCCGCCACGTCGAACCATCGTGGGGCTGGTGATTTTTCTCCGTTTCTGGCGGCCCAAGCGCACGCTCGGCGTCGACCGCGAAGAGATTGCCGCCGATGCGCGCCCGGCGCACGAGCACGGCACTGCCACCGTATTCAAAGCCTGGCTGCCATGGCTGGTGTTGTGCCTGGTGGTGTTTGCCTGGGGGCTTCCCCGCTTCTCGGTATGGATGGACGCGCGCACCAGCTTGAAGATTCCGGTGGCCGGCCTGCACAACGTGGTTCTTCGCGTTGCGCCGGTAGTGGCCGCGCCTACACCCGAGCCCGCGGTTTTTAATCTCAACTGGCTTTCGGCCACGGGCACGGGGATTTTTCTGGCCGCGATTCTGGCCGGCCTGCTCATGGGTCTGGGGCCGGTCGAGCTTGCCCGCGCCTACATGCGCACGATCTTCGAGATCCGCTACACGATTGTGACCATCGCCGCCATGATGGCTCTGGGCTACGTGACGCGCTTCTGCGGCCTCGACGCGACGCTGGGATTGGCGTTTGCGCGCACCGGCATCCTCTATCCCTTCTTCGGCACGCTCATCGGCTGGCTGGGCACGGCCTCGACCGGCTCCGACACCGCGTCCAATGTGCTTTTCGGCAGCCTGCAAAGCATGACCGCGCGCCAGATTGGTGTTGCGCCGGTGCTGATGGCCTCGGCCAACGCCTGCGGCGGCGTGATGGGCAAGATGATCGCCGCGCCCAGTATCGTGGTGGCCAGCACCGCCGCCCAAACCTACGGCCAGGAGGGCTCGATTCTCCGATTTGTTTTCTTGCACTCGCTGGCTCTGGCGGCTCTGGCGGGAATTTGCGTGACGCTGCTTGCCTATCTGCCGTTTCTTAGCGGCCTTGTCGCGCGCTAGAGTTCTACGCCGTTTCCGCGCATTTCGGCTGCGAACGACGCACCAGGCAGGGCCCTCTTGCCGGCACCGCGCCCAAAATCCGATAATGCCCTTTCCTTGCGAAAGCCCGATTTCGCATGCGCAAAACCGTTTTGTTCACTTGAAACCAGCTAGAAGCTGACAGATCGAAGGAAGGAAAATGATGAATCCGTTCAATTCCGCGCGCCGCGAACTTCTGCGCGTTGGCAGCCTTGGCATGGCCGGGGCCGCATTGCCCGCGCTCGCCTCGGCCGCAGGCAAAAGCCAACCGAGTTCCTCGGCCAACCCGGCCAACCCGGTTTTCAACGCCGTCTTAAATGTCCGGCAATACGGCGCAGCCGGCGATGGCAAGACCCTCGACACGCTGGCCATCAATCGCGCCATTGAAGCGGCCGCGGCTGCCGGTGGCGGCACGGTTCTCTTTCCCGCGGGAGTCTATCTTTGTTTCTCGATCCGTCTCAAGAGCTCGGTCCATCTCTATCTGGACGCGGGCGCCACCATTCTTGCCGCGGAGTCGCCCAAGCCCGGCGACAGCACCGATTACAACGGCGGCATGTACGACGCGGCCGAGCCCAACACCGCCTGGGACTCCTACCAGGACTACGGCCATAATCACTGGCACAACTCGCTCCTATGGGGCGAAGAGATCCGCGATTTTTCCATCACCGGTCCAGGGCTGATCTACGGCAAAGGCCTGAGCTTCGGCAGCGGACCCGCGCCCGCTCCATCCACGGTGCTGCGCGGCTTTGGTTCCGAGCCGGTGGGCGGTTCGGCAGCGAAAGGCCGGCCGTCTGCCGCATCGGGAGCCGCGCGCCATTTTGAGCCGCGCGGCGACTACCCCATGTACCAGGCCGAGCAGCCCGGCGTGGGCAACAAGGCCATCGCCCTCAAGAACTGCCGCAACGTTCTGCTGCGCGATTTCTCGATTTTGAAGGGCGGGCACTTTGCGTTGCTCCTGACCGGCGTCGACAACCTCACCATCGATAACCTCACCATCGACACCGATCGCGACGGCATGGACATTGACTGCTGCCAGAACGTGCGCGTGTCGAATTGCACGGTAAACTCGCCGTGGGACGACGGCATCTGTCCCAAGTCGAGCTATGCGCTGGGTTACGCGAGACCCACGCGCAACGTAACCATTGCGAATTGTTTTGTGACCGGCTGCTACCAACTCGGCACGGTTCTGGACGGCACGTGGAAGAAATTCCCTGAGGGCGCGCATGCCAATTTTACTGGGCGCATCAAATGCGGGACAGAGTCCAACGGCGGTTTCATCAACATCACTATCACAGGCTGCGTTTTCGAGGGCTGCCATGGGTATGCTCTCGAAACCGTTGAACGGAGCGTTGCTCGAAGACATCGCGATCACCAACACCACCATGCGCGATCTGACCTCAGCGCCGCTCTTTCTGCGCCTGGGCGCGCGGCTGCGCGGACCGAAGGACACGACGCGGGTGGGCACGCTCAAGCGCGTCCTCATCAGCAATCTTGTCTGCCACAACGCGCCTATGCACGTAACGTCGATCTTCAGCGGCATTCCCGGCTACGCGATTGAAGACGTCAAGCTGTCGAATATTTACATCGAGAACGTGGGCGGAGCCACGGCCGATGCCGCGCTGATGCAGCCGCCCGAAAAAGAGGATTCCTATCCCGAGCCCAACATGTTCGGCCCCATGCCGTCGCTGGGATTCTTCCTGCGGCATATCCGTAACATCGAGATGAGCCACGTGGAGCTGGCTGCCGTTGCGGCCGACGCGCGCCCGGCTTTTTATTTGCAAGACGTCGAGCGCGCCGACTTTTTTGCCATCACCGCGCCGCGTGCGGCCATCCAAACCGGCAGCGGCAACTTTGCCCTGCACAGCGTCAAAGACCTGCGCATCGGCTGGAGCCGGGCCGCCGCGGACACGGTGCTCGACGCAGCCGACGCAAAGATTCTGTGAGAGGAATCGGCAGAAAGCATTTAGCATGTAGCTTGTAGCTCCCGGCTGCCTGATTCCGGGGATGGCAGGAA
Source organism: uncultured Acidobacteriaceae bacterium (assembly GCA_963762945.1). GTDB lineage: Bacteria > Acidobacteriota > Terriglobia > Terriglobales > Acidobacteriaceae > Telmatobacter. Next base: position 2,926 of record CAVXOO010000355.1, read on the forward strand.
TACATGGAACTGACTCAGCGCACACACTTCACACTAATCGCCCTCTCCCAGACTCCTAGAAGGAGGGAAGATGTCCGATCCGCAAAAATCTGGCCTCACTGACAATTCGATTGGCGCAATCGCCTACTTTACCCCGTTCATGGCGATCTTTTTCCTGGCCATCAGGCGCTACAATAAGCGCCCCTATGTTCGATTCCATGCCTGGCAATCGTTGCTATTCAATGCGTTTGCGATCAGCTTCCTTTATCTTCTGAATTACCTTGTGCCATTCATGCATTTCCTCGGGCCCCATGTCCTGATCGGTCTGATCGTCGTAGCGTTGACGACCGTTCTCGTTGTATGGCTTTGGTGTGTATTCAGTGCGTTGGGAGGCAAGCGCTTCAAGCTCCCGCTGATTGGGAACTGGGCCGATGAGCAAGCCTACAGGTGATCCGCAGGTCATTACGGACGGCTTGAAAAGCAAAGGAAAAGCCCGCTGATTGAGCGGGCTTTCACGTTGAATCTCTGGTAGCGCTACCGGGAATCGAACCCGGGTTTTAAGATTGAGAATCTCACGTCCTAACCCCTAGACGATAGCGCCACAGCCTTTGCGGGGGCGGCCCGCGAATGCGGGCACTCTTATTATTTTAACAAAGATCGCGACAGGAACCAAAAGAAAGGCTGGCTCTCAGATGCCCAGCTTGCGCACCTCATCGTTGTAATACTTGCGGTAGAGGATGTCCCACTCCTGCGAGCCTTCGAGGATGATCTTGCGCTGGTTGGCGATCTTGAGGCGGGCCGCGGCGTCGATCCGGGCCTCTTCTGTGAGCAGAGCTTCGAGGGCCTTGCGCGCTTCCTGGCGGATGGTGTTGCGATCCTCGAGAAAGCCGACCTGATCGACCTCGGCAAGGGTGTCGGCAACGGTGTGGGCCAGCTTGTTGAGCTTGTCGCGGCTGATTCTCATGCCGCTGTTGCGGTCGCGATCCTCTTCGAAGACCCTCATAGCACCGCCTTGTACTTCTTGGCCAGCTCGTTCTTCACCTTTTTGAACATTTCGGCGTACTGTGCGCCGCTCTTGCGCATCTCGTCGGAGTAGGCCTCGAGAATCACGCGCACCTCGTCGTTGATGCGGTCTTCGAGAGAAAGCTCATCGACGAGGCCCGTGTGGACGCGCGCTTCGGTCACCTTCAAGTCACTGGAGGTGATCATCTTGGCGTCGACGAGGTGCTTGACCGTACGGCGAGCCAGATACTCAATGTAATCGCGGGAAAAAATCATGGGCTAAACGTCAGGATAACGCATCGGACCGCTGGTTGTCAGCGGGGAGGGGCAGTTGTCCAGGGCAATCGCATTTGAAATCTTGAGGGAACCAGCATAGGGACTTCCGGGAAGCGCGGGGGTGGGAGAAGTTGATTCACAAGGGAGTGGATCAACATGGGTCGAGCGGAAGTAGAAACTCTGGAACAATTTGCATCGTGCTGGGAGGGGCTTGAAGATCCCCGTCAGGGCAATGCACGGCTGCACGACCTTCACGAGTTGCTTGTGATTGCGTTGTGCTGTGTTCTTTGTGGCGGCCATGGCGCAGTAGACATGGCATTGTTTGCCGCGGCCAAAGAGCCGTTTTTACGCAGCATTCTGCAGTTGGCAAACGGACTGCCCAGCCATGACACCTTCAGCCGCCTGTTTCGCAATCTCGATCCGGAGCAATTTCGTGCGTCCTTTCAACGCTTCATGTCGGAGTTTGCGGTCCAGTGCACGGGTGTAGTGGCGATTGATGGCAAGGTAGTGCGGCGCTCGTTTGCCGTCCCGGCCAGCTTGAGATGGCCAAGGCCGTCGAACGCGCCCTCGAAGAACGCCGCCACCTAATTGTCGAGGCCGGAACGGGCACCGGCAAGACGCTGGCGTATCTGCTGCCCGCCCTGCGCACCGGCAAGCGCATCATCGTCTCCACCGGAACCAAGGCCCTACAGGACCAGCTCTACTTCCGCGATGTTCCCTTCCTGGAAACGCTGGTCGGCAACCTCCGCGTCTGCTACATGAAGGGCCGCGCCAACTACCTCTGCCGCCACAAGCTGGTCGCGCTGCGCAACCAGCCCATCCTCTCCGGTCTCGAAGAGATCGATCAGTACCGCCAGATAGCAGAGTGGGAACGGACGACCGAGACCGGCGACCGGGCGGAGATTGCCGGCCTGCCTGAGTCGAGCGCGCTATGGCAGAAGCTCGACGCCAGGGCCGAGGC
>CAVXOO010000356.1:0-5321 GCA_963762945.1 uncultured Acidobacteriaceae bacterium
GCCAAGCGGAGTGCAACAATCTAATCGCTTCCATCCGCCGCTGCGGGTGCCGTCTGCCGATTCGCGTGATTCCCTATGGCGGAAACCCCGCGATTCTGGATGCGAGATGGGAAGGCGTCGAGCAGTTGGCGATGGCCGATTTTCCCGCTGAGGGATTGGCGTTTCTCAAAGAAATTCAGGCGCGGATTCCGGGATGCGGCCCCGGCCACCTGCGCAGATTTCTCTGCTGGTTCGGCGAATTCGACGAATTTCTTTACTCGGATAACGACATCGTTGCACTAATGAACTGGGAGGAGTTGTTTCCCTGGCTCGAAGGCCACGACCTGGTGCACGCCGATTATGAATTCACAACCGGCGGCAAATTCAATCTGCGCGAGCCGCGCAGATTTGAAGAATTGATGGGCCAGGGGTCGATCGAGGCCGCGTTCACGGCTGGGCATTTTCTGTGCCGCCGGTCCCCGAAGCATCCCGCCGACCTGCTCGCGGGGCTCTCCTCGATGGAAGCGCACCGGGAATTGTTCATTTGGCACGACCAGGCGCTCTTGCATGTGGCGTTGGTTCTGGCTAAATGGCGGGCTCTGAACTTGTGCAAGCCACCGCACAACTGGGCATCGTCGTGGGCGGGCGATTACACGGATGTTCTTGAACTGGTGCGCACCATTCAGGTGGAGCGCCGGCCCATCAGCCACCTGCACTACTCGGGCAGGATCGGAACCGGCTTGCGGCCGATCGACTCGCTGCTCTGGTCGAGCCTGAACGAGGAGAAGCGCAATCGCAGGCAGTTGCGCGCTCTCCTGCGGCAAGCGCTGGGTTTCGAGGCCATGGATCGGCAGCTGGATCGGGTGCGGCGCAAGATCGAGCAACGTGCGAAGCCTTCGAAGTAGCCGGGCAAATCAAGACGGGCGGAGGAATTTTCCATTGGGAACCAAGCTAAAGGGCTGGCTACCGGCATTTGGCTGTGCGCTCATCCCGGTTCTTTGCTATCTCCTCATCCGGCCTTACGCCGAATTCGGCATTTGCGACGACGCGCTTTATATCAGGGACGCCCAAAAGCTGGCCCTCACCGGCCACATCGCCTACGGCGGAGCAGAGGGACCGATGCTGGGCTGGCAGCTCTACCTCGGCGCATTCCTGATCAAGCTCCTCGGATTCTCGTTCACCGCGGTGCGTTTCAGCACGGTGATCGAGGCCGCTGCGACGGCATTTCTGTTACAGCGCACTTTCCTCCGGGCGGGCATCAACTCCCGCAATGCGGCGCTGGTAACAGTCGCCTTTGTGCTTTCGCCGCTCTACTTTCCCTATGTCTACACGTTTATGTCCGATATCTCGGGCGTCTTGTGCATTGTGGCATCCATCTACATGTGCCTGCGCGCTCTCGATGCGAAGACAGAACGTACGGCCATCGCCTGGATCGTCCTTGCCACACTGTCGAGCGGCGTGCCCGCAACCGCCATTCTCGGACCGGACCAATACGAGTGGTGGGTGGAACTGAATACGCCCGGATACATCAATGATCCGAATCCAACCTTCAGAGGAGCGTACATTGCCCGGTACGGATATTTCGTGCCTCCGAGCTGCGAAAAAAATCTGTTCTATGGCATCTTGCTGGGTGGATATCCGGATATTCAACCAGCATACGCCGTCTCGACAAATCCGCAGGAGTGCGGCGGACAGGTTGCGTTCCCGCCGGTAATATATCGAACGTGGATTGCTCCGCGCGCGAATACAATTTATGCCCTCCGGCTTCCCTTGTCTTTTCCCCATTGAGGGGCAATGAAGATGGACGGACATCGCCAGCTCATTCAGGTTGTTCCTCGTCTCCAGCCCTCGCGGTGCGGGGTCAGCGATCATGCTATCGCCCTTGCCTCCGAGCTGAGGACGAGCTGCGGCATCGATTCCGCGTTTGTGGTTCTGAACTCGGATGAACGCTGCGATCTTCCGTTTCCGATCACGCATTGCGCGCCGCATCAGTTACTGAATGCCTGCGTGGCTTCGAGCGGCGACCGGCCGGCGCCGATTCTGGTTCACTTAAGCGGCTACGGATACTCAGCGGACGGAGCGCCCAGCCTTCTTGCCGAGGCGCTCGAAAATGTGAAGGCCGACGGCCGCTTTCGCATTGCGGTTTTTTTTCATGAACTCTATGCGAGCGGAATGCCGTGGACCTCGGTGTTCTGGTATGCGCAGCGGCAAAAGCGCGCGTATCGCAGAATTGCCGAAGTGTGCGATCTTCCGGTCACCAATGCGCGCGTTTTCGCGAGCTGGCTGGAACGGCAAATCGTCACGCCCATCCAATGCATGCCAGTATTCTCCCAGGTTGGCGAGCCAGAACAGCCCATTCCATTTGCCGGCCGCGATCCGGTGATGACGGTTTTTGGCCTTGCCGGAACCAGGCAAAGAGTCTACGGAGAGTTCAAGAAGCTGGGCGATACATTCGAGAAGCTGGGAGTTCGTGAGATTGTGGACATCGGTCCTGCCTGTGAAACGCCCGGCGAAGTGAACGGCATTCGCGTAGAGCGCGCAGGCGTGCTCGCCGCCGCAGAAATCGACCGTCAGTTCTCGCGAACGGCATTCGGATATCTCGCCTACCCGCCGAATTGCCTGGCAAAGTCGGGCGTATTCGCCGCATACACCGCGCACGGCATCGTTCCTCTGATTGCGCAGCATTTTCGCGAAGAGTTCGACGGGCTGAGGGACGGCGTGCATCTTCTGAGTCCGCAAACGGTGGATGCGACGAATCCAGACGGGCTGGAGGAGTGCTCGCGGGCTGCATGGCGCTGGTACTCTGGCCACAGATTGCGCGATCACGCGGCGATTTACGATAGTTGGCTGCATGAGGCCGGGCAAAGCACAGATGGAAGCGCAAAGCGGGAAAATGAGTGAGCCTCGCATACTGATCTCGCACCCAACCGGCAACCAGAACGTGCGCAATGCCGTGGCCAGTCTTGCCGAGCGGAGAATGCTGGCGGAGTTCTGGACTACAGTGGCGTGGAATGCGCAGTCGGGCTGGAACCGGCTGCTGCCATCCGTAATGCGAACGCTGCTCGAGCGGCGCGCGTATCCGGATGTGCCCAGAGAGTGGGTTCGGTGTGTTCCCTCAAGAGAGTTGATCCGCCTGGGAGCGGGGTCAACGCCATTGAACCAGCTTTTGACCTCCGGCGAGCGCCCGTTCTCGATCATTGGCGTCTACCGGCACTTCGACGGCCAGGTGGCGCGGCGCGTCGGTAGTCTGCGGCCCGATGCCGTGTATTGCTATGAAGGCGGCGCCCTGGAGACATTTCGCGAGGCCAAGCGGCTGGGCATCAAGACGATTTACGAGCAGACAAGCAGTTATTGGTACTGGGTGCGCGATTTGCTGAAGCAGGAAGCCGAGCGCAGTCCGGCAATGGTGGAACTTCTTCCCAATCTCGCGGATTCCGTTGAGCACCTCGCGCGCAAAGATGAAGAGCTTTCTCTGGCGGATACCGTTTTTGTCGCCAGCGAGCACGTGCGGCGGACGCTGGCGGGCGCTGTCTCCGACGAAAAAATCCGCGTGGTACATTACGGAGCACCGGAGATCCGCCGGCGGGAGCCGATGGCGACCGATCCTGAGCGGCCGCTGCGCGTTCTGTTCGTTGGCGCGCTGGTGCAGCACAAGGGAATCGGCTACCTGCTGGATGCAATCGATCGGCTCGGCTCTCGAGTTGACCTTACGCTTGTGGGAAAGCGGTTCCATCCCAATCCCCGGGTGGATGAAGCCTGCCGCCGCTGGCGCTGGTTCGAGACGCTTTCGCACAGCCAGGTGCTCGATGTCATGATGGAATCGGACGTTCTGGTGCTGCCCTCGCTCGGCGAAGGATTTGGACTTGTGGTCACAGAGGCCTTGGCGTGCGGACTGCCGGCGATCGTTACGCCCAGCGTGGGCGCCAGCGATCTGTTCCATGACGGGCAGGAGGGCTTTGTGGTGCCAGTTTGTTCCGCAGATGCGATTGCCGAACGGTTAGATACTCTCTATCGCGACCGGGAATTGCTGGCCGCGATGTCGCGTCGCGCGCAGAAAGCCGCCGCAGAAGATTCCTGGGCGAGTTATCGCGTGACTTATGCAGATACTTTGAGGGCCGCGGTCTCATGCCAGTTATAAGACAATTTCCGGCAAGCCAGCACAGCACAATGCCCTTGCTGAAGAAGCTCTTCTGGGCCTATTTTCTATTGCTGATCTTCGAAGGCGCACTACGCAAGTGGATTGCACCGGGATTATCCGCGCCCTTGCTTTTGATTCGCGATCCCGTGGGATTACTCATCCTGATCGAGGCGTTCCGCACGAATAAGTGGCCTGCTAAGTGGTCGGGAGTTTCGGGCTTTCTTGCCGTTGGGATTCTGCTTCTGTGTGGAGTGCAGTTGATCGTATTGGGAAACCCATGGACCGCTGCACTCTACGGCGTGCGTTCCTATCTTCTCCCCTTTCCCGTGGCCTTTGTCATGGGAGAGAATCTTACCGCCGAGGACCTGCGTAAGTTCGGCCTTTGGACGCTTTGGATTATGTTGCCGATGACGGCGCTGGAGGTTGCGCAGTACATAGCACCTCCCACCTCGTTCTTAAACAAAGGCGCCTACGAGGGAGGCAGTCAACTCTACTATGTTGAGTCTCATGTGAGAGCTTCAGGCACGTTCAGCTTTGTCGCCGGACCAACTAATTATGTTCCGCTGGCAGCAGCATTCATCTTGTACGGTCTGATGAACGAGAGGATCGCCAAGAAGTGGCTGCTCTGGGCGGCGACCGCAGCGGCATTTCTTTCGATTCCCATGATCGGGGCACGCACCGTGGTATTCGAACTTGCCGGCTTGGTCGCCTGCATGGGAGTTGCCGCGCTCATGGGAGTGTCCCAATTAACCAAGGTGTTTAAGATTCTTGCGCCCGTGATAGCGTTGTTCCTGCTGGTTTCACTTTTGCCGGTTTTCTCGAGAGCCGCCGTCTCATTTGTTGCGCGCTTTACGGAGGCCAACCAGATCGAAGGAGGCAGCGCGCGGAACGCTGTGACGAACCGCGCATTCTTGCCTTTGCAATATCAGCTTGAAAACGCAGACTACACGAAAAATCCCGTCGGTATTGGGATGGGCAGAGGCGCGGCGGCAATCGCGAAACTGATGACCGGAGAGGCGTCGTTCGTTGCCGGTGAAGGCGAGTTGGGCCGCGTGATGACCGAACTCGGTCCCATTCCCGGCGTTGCATTCATGATATTCCGGCTTATCCTTGCAGGATATCTTTTCGCGTTAGCGCTAGGCGAGGCGCGCAAACAGGAGCCGCTCGCCTTGCTGCTGGCCCCCCTGACTGTGACCTCGGTGGT
>CAVXOO010000357.1:0-9218 GCA_963762945.1 uncultured Acidobacteriaceae bacterium
GTCAAGTGGCGGAACTGGCTGACGGAGAGCGAGCGCAATGATGCGGGCCCGCCGTGAGCCAAAAGCAGCGCAAGCTGGTGGAGAAGGCGTTCGGCTGGCTGAAATAATGCCGGCTGCAGCAGGCAAAACTCCGCGGACTCAGGCGGGTCGATAGGTTGTTCCGCTTCGCTGCGGCGGCGCACAATCTGAAGTGGCTGAGCAGACTGATCCCGATTCCAGCCACGGCCTGATTGGGAGGTGGTGTTATTGGAGGCTGGAAAACGGCCTCGCAGGCACGAAAACAAACGCACCAGAACCCCAATTCACAAGCAAAACACTTGCGTACGGAATGGCAAAGACAAAACCGCGGATTCTTTCAGCGAACTGTTCAGCCGTGCCCTTTCGAGACAATTTGCTTCCGATGGCGCAGCCATTCATCGGATTGCCTTGGCCTTAATTCAACCCTTAGCGAGAGGCCATCCGCGTCGTGCAAGAATGAGGCGTGAGGATGTTACGAACCATTGCCGAACACCTGAGCCGTAGCCAATCGTTTCGTTACCGGCTGCCGGAAATCTACGGGGGCTGCCGCTTTTACGTCACTCCCGAGTCCGGCCTGCGCTACTGGCTTCCCAATCGCGCCATCAAGGCCGATGAAGCTTTACTTAGGAGTGCGGTGGAAACCGTCAAACTGGGCAGCCTGGTTTGGGATGTCGGTGCGAACATGGGGCTTTTTTCCTTTGCCGCGGCTGGTTTGGCCGGCGTTCAGGGCCGCGTCTATGCATTTGAACCCGACGCCGTGATGGCACGGCTTTTGCGACGTTCCGCGCGGCTCAATCCTCAGGCCGCTCCGGTTGAGGTCATCCCCTGCGCCGTGGCGCAGGATCTCGGCCTTGCGCAATTTGAGATTGCCCAGCGCAGCCGCGCCTCAAATGCACTCGAAGGCTTTCAGTTGAGCCAGGGTGGCGGCGTGCGCGAGCTCGAAACCGTCCTCACCGTCTCGCTTGATTGGCTCGCCGAACGGATTCCCCCGCCCGATGTTCTGAAGATCGATGTGGAAGGGGCAGAACTGGTCGTCTTTCGTGGTGCCCGGCAGCTGCTGAAAACCAAGCGCCCCGTCCTACTCTTCGAGATGACACGCTCGAACTGGGACGAGGAGTCCCGCTTGCTCGGAGATCTGGGCTACACACTTTATGACAGTGAGCTGCCGTCGGGCGAGCGAAAACCGCTGACCGGACCCGCCTATAACATCCTCGGCATCCCGTCCTGAAAATGCGAATGTGTCAAGTTGAAGAGGCATCTCAGTAAAACCGACATCTTTTGTTGATCATTTCCGGCACGACTAAATGGATTGCTAAAGAAGGCTTGAGTATCGTGGTAGTCACATGGTTTCTACTGAGATTTGGTTTATGAAGCAGATATGCGTGGAGACGACGAGCAGCAGGAAACGATATGCAGATAAGTCGGGTTAGAGCAGCGGATGCCGAAGGAGGATCTCTTGTGCGCAGTCCGGCAGATGATGGACGCGGCCTTGCGGGACCTGGTCGGAGAGTTCGGGGAATGCTACGCGCGGCGGGGCCGTCCGTCGTTCACTCCGAACAAGTTGCTTCGCGCGCAACTGTTGCAGGTGCCGAACTTGGTGCGGTCGGAGCGGCAGTCGATGGGGCAGTTGGATTACAACCTGCTGCTCCGCTGGCCTGTGGGCCTGAGCATAGACGATCCGGTGTCGGACGTGATGGTGTTCACCAAGAACCGGGAGCGGCTGATCGAGGGCGAAGTGGAAGAGCAGTTGTTGTTGTCAGCGGTCGAACAGGCGCGCACGCAAATTACCGCAAGACGGTGCAGGCTTCGGCCTTTTTTTGAGGAATCCACAGGAGGACTCCTCACTCCTTCGCCATTTTTCAGCGGCCTTCTAGAATTCAATTGTTTTCGATGACCGTGTCGAGTTGGGTCGTCGGGAAGGGAGATCCAAGAATGCCCGCTGTTTCCGTTGTCACGACAACCTTCAATAGACCCGAATATCTGAAGGAAGCAATTCGCTCCGCATTGTCGCAGACCTTCGAAGACTTTGAGTTGCTGGTTTGTGACGATGGGGGCCGGGAGGAGACGAAGCGTTTATGCGAAAGCTTTCACGACGCGCGCATCCGGCACATCGTGAATGATTCTCCCTTGGGTATCGCATTAAACACCTATTCCGGGGTCAAGCAATCTGGTTCAGATTTGATTACTTTTCTCAACGACGATGATCGCTGGACACCGGAGTTTCTGACAAAGTGCGTTCCTCCGCTACTGACAGATGCAAATGTCGTCCTCTGTTTTTGCGATCATTCGCTGATTGATGCGGAGGGGAAGCCTTTGCTTCGGGAGACGGACAACAACAGCATTCAGTATGGCCGCAGTTCTCTTGCGGGTGGCCCCGTGGCCGAACCTCTCAAGCTGATCGTCCGCAATTCGGTTCCCTTAGCCATGGGATCGGTATTTCGCAAATCCGCGGTCGACTGGAGTCGTTATTCGAAGAAGGTTGAAGGTGCCTACGATTTTTTCCTCTCTTATTGCCTACTCCGGAGCGGCGGAAACGTCGTCTTTGTTTCGGAGCGGTTGACGGAGTATAGGGTTCATAGTTGTAGCGCGGGCGCGGAGTTCCATCTTACGAATACGTCTGGCGCGGCCTACGTGCATAGCTTGATTCTGAAAGATCCCCTGTTTCACCTCGTTGCAATGGACATCCAAATCAAGGCCATCGGTTTTGAGGACCATCTCGCCAAGCTCTATCTTCGTAAACTCGACCTGGTATCCGCTGTCTTCCATGCCAGGAGGTCATTGGGCTATCGATTTTCCCGTATCTGGCGACATAGAGACGTATAGAAGCCTAGCGATTCCGGGCGCGTTGAAATAGAGTCGAGTCCGGGGGATATTGCAAATTCGGTGCCGCCGCGAGAAAGTGCGGTGGTGCTTCAAGGGGCTTACTAAAGGTATTCACGATGGTGCTCGCAAACTGCCGGTTCATTCAGGTCGTGCCGCACATGACGCCCATGCGGTGCGGAGTCAGTGATACAGCTTTGTTACTCGCGGGAGAACTCGATGTTGCCTTTGGGATCAAGTCTGCCATTGTCGTCGTGAACTCAAATGAGCGCTGCGAAGTGCAGCTGCCCACCGTCTACAGCTCCCCGTCTCGACTGCTTGAGGACTGTCTTGCTCTGAGCAATGGTCAGCCGGGACATTTGCTTGTGCATCTCAGTGGCTACGGCTATTCGCCGGATGGAGCGCCAATACTTCTTGCCCATGCGCTCGAAGACGTGAAAACGGATGGCCGGTTTCGCATCGCAGTTTTTTTTCACGAGCTGTTTGCGGGCGGTATGCCGTGGACTTCGGCATTCTGGAACGCGCGGCGACAAAAGAGAGCATTGCGCGCGATCGCCGAGAAATGCGATCTACTTGCTACAAGTACTCATGTCTATCTGGACTGGCTGAATAGGAAAACTGTACGACCATCCGCTGCGCCCATCGTAAACTTGCCGGTGTTCTCCTTGGTAGGTGAGCCGCAGCAGCACGTCCCATTTTCTGATCGCGACCCGGTCATGGCGGTCTTTGGTCTTGCCGGGACAAGGCAAAGAGTCTACCGAGAACTCCCTAGGCAAGGTGACACACTGAATCTACTAGGAGTTCAGGAGATTCTGGATATCGGCCCTGGATGCAAAACTCCGAATGAGGTGAACGGAATTCCAGTCAAACGCTTGGGCATGCTCGGTCCGGCGGTGATTAGCAGACAATTCCTGCGAACCGCCTTCGGTTATCTCGCCTATCCGCCGAATTGTTTAGGGAAGTCGGGGGTGTTCGCCGGGTACTGCGCCCATGGCGTGATTCCAGTGATTGCGCACGGCTTTGATGGGGAAATGGATGGATTGAAAGACGGTGTGCAGGTTCTTAGTCCGCGTACGGTGAAAACAATCAAACCTGCCGGGCTGCAGAATTGTTCATCCGCCGCTTGGCGTTGGTATTCAGGACATAGTTTAAATGATCATGCGTCGATATATTATCGATGGCTCGAAGGAGCGGATCCTGCGAAACAGATTTCAGGAGGAAAGAATGCATAGACCAGCCATCCTGATTTCTCACCCGACCGGCAACCAGAACGTGCGCAATGCCGTGGCGAGTCTTGCCGAGCGGGAGATGCTGGCCGAATTCTGGACGACGGTTGCGTGGGATGCGCGTTCTCCGTGGAACCGGTTGCTCCCGTCCGGGGTGCGGACGCTACTCGGGCGGCGCGCCTACGCCGAAGCGCCAGGAGAGCGCGTAAAGTGCGTTCCATGGCGGGAGATGGTTCGGCTTGGCGCCAAGTCGAAGTTTGTGAGCGACCTTTTGACCTCCGGCGAGCGGCCGTTCTCGATCATTGGCGTCTACAGGCACTTGGACGGCAAGGTGGCGCGGCGCGTCCGTAGCCTGCGGCCCGATGCTGTGTATTGCTATGAAGGCGGAGCGCTCGAAACCTTCCGCGAAGCCAAGCGGCTGGGCATTCCGACTCTGTATGAACTGCCCAGCAGCTATTGGTATTGGGAGCATCGACTGCTGTCTCAGGAAGCGGAGCGTAATCCCGAGTTTGCCGGCCTTCTTCCCAAGCTGAAGGATTCACCGGAGCATATGCGGTGGAAGGACGAAGAACTGCAGCTCGCCGATGTTGTGATCGTACCCAGTCAGCATGTTCGCGATACTTTGTCGGGTGTGGTTTCCGATGACAAGATTCGCGTGATCAGCTATGGATCTCCGACGGTACGGCATCGCCAGTGGGGCCAGAGCAGGGAAGATCGTCCACTGAGTGTTCTGTTTGTGGGAGCACTGTCACAGCGCAAAGGCATTGGGTACCTCCTGGATGCAGTCGACATACTTGGATCGCAAGTGCAACTTACTCTGGTGGGAGGGCGTGTCGCGGCGAATGATAGAGTTGACGCGGCTTGCGGTCGATGGCGATGGTTCGAAAGCCTTCCGAATTCCGAGGTACTAGACCTCATGATGGAAGCCGATGTTTTGGTGCTGCCCTCTCTTGCGGAGGGGTGCGCCTTGGTTGTGCCAGAAGCCCTTGCGTGCGGACTGCCTGTCATTGTGACTCCCAATACAGGTACGCTCGAGTTCGTCCGTGACGGATGTGAAGGATTTGTGGTGCCGATCTGCCAATCCGATGCGATCGCTGATTGCTTGAGTACTCTTTTCCGCGACCGGAATCTGCTTGGTGCGATGTCCCATAACGCGCAGATGGCCGCGGTTGAAAAATCGTGGGGGACATATCGGGCCACTTTTGCAGATACTTTGGGGGGAGTGGTTTCGTGCAAATAACAAGGCCGCTTCCGGCAAGAAGGCGTAGCAAGGCAACCACATTGAAAAGGCTGTTCTGGGTTTATTTTCTGCTGCTGGTCTTCGAGGGTGCATTGCGCAAATGGATTTTGCCGGGGCTTTCGGCGCCCTTACTGCTGGTCCGCGATCCGGTGGCACTCCTCATTCTTGTAGAGGCTTACCGCACCGGTAAGTGGCCGCAGAAGTGGACGACGATTTCCGGATTCCTAGCCGTTGCGATGTTTATTCTTTGCGGGTTGCAGGTGATCATGATGGAAAATCCGTGGATGGCTGCCTTATATGGGCTGCGGTCCTACCTGCTGCCTTTTCCCGTTGCCTTCGTGATGGGCGAAAATCTCACCACGGAAGACCTGCGCAAGTTCGGTCTCTGCACACTTTGGATTCTTCTGCCACTGACGGCGCTCGAAGTCGCGCAGTATATGGCGGCCCCAGACTCGCTTCTAAACGTTGGTGCCTACAAAGGAGGTGCGCAAATCTCTTACGTGCCAGAGCATGTCAGGGCTTCGGCCACCTTCAGCTTTGTGACCGGTCCGATCTGTTATGCCGCCTTGGCAGCAGCCTTTACTTTCTATGGCCTGATGAACGAGAAGTTCGCTCCAAGGTGGCTGACATGGGCATCAACGGGGGCGCTGCTTCTTTCTATTCCGGTGGTCGGGTCGCGCACTGTGGCATACGAATTGGCAAGCGTTGCGGCCTGCGCTGGAGTTGCCGCGATGTTGGGAGTGTCTCAGTTGTTCAGGGTATTGAAGATCGTGGCGCCCATCTTAGCTTTGTATCTCTTGGTTTCGCTCTTGCCGATTTTCTCAACAGCATCGGTTTCGATGCATGCGCGCTTCCAGCATGCAAACACTGCGGAGGGAGGTTCGGTGGGTCGTGTGATTGCGCACCGTACCGTAGTTCCAATCGAAGAGGACCTTGAAATGACCGATTTCGCGGGCCATCCAATAGGTGTAGGGATGGGGCAGGGAGCTTCGGCCATCGCGGAGCTGATGACCGGTAAGGCTGGATTCTCGCTAGGCGAAGACGAACTTGGCCGTGTTTTGGCCGAGATGGGCCCGTTGGCGGGCACTTCCTTTATGCTGTTCAGGTTGGTATTGGCCTTGTTCTTTATTCTGCAGGCGTTCGCTGTGGCGCGAAATCAGGAACCGCTTGCTCTGTTCTTTGTCCCGCTGGCGATCTCCGAGATATTTCTTGGCGTTCTCGAGCAGCCCACGGAACAGGGATTCATGGTGATCGGCATCGCCTTTACCCTGGCGGCGCTGAAATTGTCGCGGCAGCGCACCCAGACAACGCCGGCCCGGATTCCGCGGCGCGCGCCTCTGCGTTACAGCATGCAAAGTCCAGAGCAGACCGGTCCCGGCAATTCGTTTGCGTGACCATCCTGAAGGAGCGAGCTCACGTGAGTATCGAGAACACTGCGCCTCCGCGTCAGCGTTCGCTTTCTGTCGGCGTTCTGGTGCTGAATTACGACACGTGGGATCTTGCGCTCCGGGCACTCGATGCGGCAATACGCCTGGAGGCCGGAACCATCACTGAGTTTGTGTTGTATGACGATGGATCGACAAAGCAACCGCCCAGGGAGATCGACAGCCGCATCAGGTTGATCCGCGGAGAAACGAACCGCGGCTTTGGGCGCGCGTTGCCCGTCGCACTGGCCGCGATCAAGAGTGAGATCGTCGTGCTCTTCGACTCCGATGCTTATCCCCTGACGCCGTTCTTCGAGAGGGTGCGCGAACACTTCGAGCGCGACGCCCGGCTGGGTCAACTGGGGTTTCGCGCTCAAGATGAGAACGGATCGCAGACGGAGTCCTACTTCAACGAGCCGACGCAATGGAGCCTTATCCTGGGGCAGGCGATCTATGCGCGTGTGAGCAGGAAACCGGCCCGGCAGGAGAGATTGTGCGTGATTACCGGCTGCATGGCGACACGCGCTGCGGCCTGCGCCGAGGTGGGCAGCTTCGATGCGGAGTTCGATTTTCTCGATGTCGACGTGGACTATAGCATGAGGCTGCGCCGAAGCGGATGGAAGGTTGAGGTCGATCCTTCGATTACGGTGTTTCACGTGGGGGGCGGGACGCCGCAATTGATGCGGCACCGGGTCCTGCATTTCTACAAGAGCCGCTGGCGTTTGCTGCGCAAGCACGCACTGATGCCCAGTCCGCGCCTGGCCCGGGTTGCGATCCTGGCCCGGCTCGAGTGCGAAAAGATCATTCTCGAATTCTTCGGCCGCATTCTGTTTGCGAACGCCGAGGTTCGCAACGACAAGATTCTCGGCCGCAAAGAACTGCTGGCTTACTGCCGGGCTAACTTCCGCTGACTAAAAACGTCGAGGCGCGACTTATCATTTCCATTTGTAAGACAGAAGCACACATGCGAGGTAAAGGCGTGTTCGATTCGCTGGGATCGCGGTTGGTTGAGCGCTACCGAAGAAAGCCAGATGCTGAAAGAGACAGGATAAAGCACCGCATTCTGGAGCTTCAAATCGGACAATTCGCATGGCTCGTCGATCTGCCTGCCGAGGTCTTCTTCGGGGCTGACTTGAAGATGCTGGCGACGATCTATGCGACAGACAAGTGGAATAATCACTGGTTTGTGCAGCACTACCAGGATCTTCTTTGGAGAATCCGCCGCAAGCGCATCAACATTCTCGAAATCGGCGTGGGGGGGAATGAGAATCCGAGAAAGGGTGGGAACTCCTTGCGAATGTGGCGCGCATATTTCCCCAAAGGCCGCATTTTCGGAATTGATGTCTACGATAAGACCCCTCACGATCGCGGAAGGATCCGAACCTTTCGCGGCAGCCAGGCGGATCCACAGTTTCTCGATCGCGTTGTCGGTGAGATCGGCAAAGTCGATGTGATCATCGACGATGGGAGTCACATTAACTCGCATATGATCTTCACATTCCGGCACCTGTTTCCGTACCTAGCAGCCGGCGGCGTCTATGCGCTGGAAGATTCGCAAACGTCCTACTGGAAAGAATATGGCGGCAATGAAATCGAGCGTAATGACCCGGCCACGGCAATTGCGTTCTTCAAGTCGCTAACGGACGGATTGAACTGGTCCGAATTCAGAAACGGCTATACTCCCAACTACTTCGATTTGAATATTGAGTCGATAGCGTTTTACCACAATTTGATTGTTATCAAGAAAAGCCCGAACGGAGAAGTCAGGCAGCCTGAGGAAAAGACGGCGCCCGCTGCCTGAACCGAGGCGCAGTCACCAAATCGCTCCGCGAGGCGTGACTGGCTACGACAGCAGGTCAGCCGAGGCCGTGACAGTTCAGGCGGCCTTCGCTCAAAGAGCTGCACGAGAATGCCCGCCGCTCTCATCTTGGCGTCAAGGCGAATGTGCGCAAAGCGCGCTAGCTTCTCCGGAACCGCAATCACAATTTATAACGAATACAGGCCCCTGCAACTGTCTGGCAACCTTCGTCATCCTAATTGATGGTTTATTGCGCTCCGCACGCGAGTGTCTGAGTGGGGTCACAACCGAAAATTCAACCCAACCCACTCCCCTCCGCCCTCGCCCGTTTGACGCCGCGCATAATCTCGGCATATGACTAAACATGACGGTTCTTCGCAAGAAGTGAAAAAGGAACGCGGTGAGGAAAATCTGACCCCGCGGGTGCCCCCGCAACTGTGACCGGCGAGGCCGCGCCATCAGCCACTGAGCCCCTTGGGCTTCGGGAAGGCGGCGCGATCCAGCGACCCGGGAGCCAGGAGACCTGCCGTCGTTTGTCGCAACGCTAGGCCGCCGGTGGGGCGGTTAAAGGAATATGATCATGAACCAGCAAAGCCTTTTATGCGTGAACCCGCTCGCCCTTTCCGCCGCCCGCGCGGAAATTCTCAAGGCGGCTTTCGTCGCGCTGTTCTTAGGGGTCGGGCTCGTTTATC
>CAVXOO010000358.1:0-6632 GCA_963762945.1 uncultured Acidobacteriaceae bacterium
TAGGATGCGATCCCGACTTGCTAGATCGCGGCCAGCGCCTGATCAAGATCGCCAAGAATGTCGCCCACATCCTCGATCCCGACCGAGATGCGCACCATGCCATCGGTGATTCCGATCCTGCGGCGAACTTCCTCGCCCACTCCGGCATGCGTCATGGTCGCGGGATGCGAGACCAGCGTCTCGACTCCGCCCAGCGATTCGGCCAGCGAGCAGACACGTACCTTGCGCAGCATCTTGTTCGCATTCTCGATCGACCCCGTTTCGAAAGCGATCATCGATCCGAAGCCGGACATCTGCCGCTTGGCCAGTTCGTGCTGCGGATGATCAAGTAATCCAGGATAAAAAACCTTCCGCACCTTATTGTGTTTCGAAAGATAATCGGCGACCGCGCGGCCGTTGCGATCGTAGTGAGCGAATAAATTCCCGGCAGATCGATGAGCGTCAAATCCTCGCGCCCCACCCCCGCCATCACTCCCATGCGCTGCTCCACCGTCACGCCGGGATAGTTGGCCACCTTCTGCCGCAGCCCTGTCAGCTTGTTAAAGAGCGTGGATTTGCCGGCGTTGGGCGGCCCAATCAGAACCACCGTTTTGAGCGCGCTCTCAGGCGCCGAGGCAACGGGCGGTTTGAACGCCGGCGTCTCGCAACATGCGTTCATCGCGCCGCCTCAACCAGCTCGGGCGTATCGTCAATTTCATCGGGCGTCCCCGTAGCCATGGCGCCAACGCAAAGGCGCACGTGGATCGCCTCGGCGGTCTCGTGGCGCAGCGCGATCTCCATTCCGTCAACACAATAAACCGTGGGATCGCCGGCCGGGGCGCGGCGCAGCGCATGCACGCACGAGCCGGGCACAAAACCCATATGCATCAGATGGTTCTGCACAGCTTCAGGAAGATCGAGACCCTCCAGGATCCCGCGTTCTCCCACCTTCAATTGGCTCAGCGCGTTCACTAGCCTGGCTCCCACGGGCCGCCTCCGAAAGGGCAGTAATTTGAAAATGCGACCAGATTGGTCCGATTTCAGTATACGGCCATCAACTCGCGGCTTGCAATCCTGGTTTTCGGCGATCGTTACGTCAGGCAGTCCCATGCATCGGCCTCCAGAAGGGGGATCGGAGAATCCCCAGTAATCCCTAGCCCCCTGGCGGACCCTCAACTTGTCTCATCGGAACGATGGTTCATTTGTAATAGGGAAGATCGCCTCTGAAAGTGACCTAAATCACATGAGACGCGAGAATCCGCGCCGGCAACGGCAGCCGCGCCCCGAATCGTTCGAATCGAAAAGCGCGCGGACCAGCGCAAAATGCTGAGAAAGACTCCGTTTACGCCGGACGAGTCCCAATGGCCGGGTGCCCCACATCTCGATTCTGAGATGTGGGAAACCACGAGCCTCATCTGATCGAAATCCGGGTCGCATCCCCAGCGTTAGAATGAGAGCCGCGTCAATCTTTCATAACCCAGCGTCCGGTTCGCAACTCCTGATGGGCATGCGTCGGTGACTTCGTGAAGATACTGAAACGTTTGTCTGTTTTCGCGGCGGTTTTGTATTTGAGCGTCTTGGCGTTCTTCTTTTTCGACCAACGGAACCTGCTCTATCTCCCAACTCACACCTACACTCCACTCGCCGAGGCATACGCCAACCGCGCTTTCGAGGAGATCTCCGCCACAACCGAAGACGGAATCCATCTGAGGGCATGGTACGCGCCACCCACTAGCAAGCCATGTACCGTCGTTTTCTTCCACGGCAACGGCGACAGCTTGCTCACTGCCGCGCCGGTTGCCGATCCATATATCGATGCCGGTTATGGATTCCTGCTCGCCGAGTATCGCGGATACAGTGGCTTGCCGGGCTCGCCGACAGAGGCGGGCCTTTACAAAGATGCCCGCGCCGATCTGCGCCAGCTTGAGGCGCGCGGCGTCCCAGAGAATCACATCGTTCTGTTCGGGCACTCGCTGGGCACCGGCGTGGCCGTTGAAATGGCCACCGAGTTCCATGTTGACGGCACGATGCTGCTTGCGCCCTACCTGTCGATTCCCAAGGCCGCCAAGGCGCACTATCCTTTTTTGCCTGCAACCCTACTGGCCCTCGACCGCTTCAATAGCGAAAAGAAGATTCGCTTGCTTCACGAGCCGCTGTTCATCGCGAATGGCGACCGCGATCAGGTCATTCCGCCATCGCAGGGCATCGAACTCTATTCGCTGGCGAATCAGCCCAAGGAGTTCCATTCCCTCCCCAACCGCGGCCACAACGATGCCTTCGACGACTTCTCCGCTCTGAGCCTCAAATGGCTCGAACGAGTCTGTCCGCAAAATTAAGAACCAATCCGCAAAGTGAGTGCCCCCGGTCTCCTGACCGGCTGCGGTGCGGTCTCCAGTCCCGCACATTCTTGTCCGGAGCATGAAGAACCTGTCCGCCAAGAGCAGCCTTTGAGCAATCGGTAGACGCATACAAAACCCACGATTGCCTCTCCAAATTATCTTCCGCTTTTATCCGATCCATGGGTCCGATCGGTACAATTAGAATCATTCCCTAGGTCGGCCCCTTCCGAAAGGTACAAAACCCTATGATTGCTTTCGCTCTGCCAGCGATGACTCCCCGTCCGCGAAAATCGAATTCGCCGCTTGCCTTCCTTGTCGCCGTTGTAGCCATTGGCGCGATGGCTCTACCGTGGTCCCAGGCGGAAGCGCAGGTGGCTGCGCACCTTTCCGGCGGCGCACGAACCACCATCGGGATCGGATTGAACGCTCCGAATGGCGTTGCAGTAGATAAAAACGGGAACGTCTTTGTCGCCGACACTGACAACCTCGCAATCAAAGAGATCCTGGCCCCCGGTTACACCTCGACTGTCCGGATCGCCACTTCCAGCGCCAATTTTAATTTTCCAAATGCCATTACCATCGACACAAACGGCGACCTTTTCACGAGTGAATTTGACCCTCCTCAAATCAAAGAGATCACCCCAGCTGGCGGCTATAGCACGGCGACAACGATCGCGATGGGATTCAGTTTTCCTGCTGGCCTCGCCGTAGACAAATCCCTCAATGTCTTCGTAGCAGATTTTGGCACCAATCACCTCTATGAACTGTTAGCGTCAACCAACTACACAACCACCATCACTCTGCCACAAGCTTTTTCTGCCCTCATCGGCGTAGCCCTGGACTCGAATGGGAACCTTTTCACGGCCGACGAGAACAACGGTATCCAGGAGATTCCGGCCGCCAGTGGATACCAAACCCTCGTCAACCTGGCCTCGGGAAATCAATACATTGTCGAACCTTCCGCTATATGGGTGGATGCCAACGACAACGTTTTTTTCAGCGACGATGCCACGGGCCAGGTTGCAGAAATATTCGCCTCGGGCGGCTATAGCACCGTGACACCCGTCTTGCAGGGTCTAGCCGAACCTGTTGGCCTGACGACTGACGCGAATGGCGATCTATTCGTCGCCGACCCGAATAACGGAACCGGGGTAATCGACGAGCTGCCGCAAGCCAGTTCCGTCGTGAATTTTGGCGCGGTTGCGATTGCGACCAATGCGCCTCCGTCCTCGACGCTCACCTTTTCTTTCGATTCGGGTGGGGCGATTGAAGCGCCGGCCGTGTTGACACAGGGAGCAACAGGCCAGGACTTCCAGCGGTCGGGTGGAACATGCGCGGCCGGCAACTATGACGCCGGTGCCAGTTGCACGGTTACGGTGAGCTTTACCCCCAAATACGCGGGAACGCGCCTGGGCGCGGTTGAATTGCTCAACAGCTCCGGCGCACCCATCGTCACGGCCGATGTCTACGGTACGGGAACAGGGCCGCAAATTGCTTTCACTCCCGCGGTGCAGACCACGCTGGGCAGCGGGTTCAGTGCGCCGGCCGGCGTCGCGGCCGATGGTAGTGGCAATGTACTTCGTCGCCGACACGGGCAACGACGCGGTCAAGGAGATTCTTGCCGCGGGCGGTTACACCGCCGTCAGGACGCTGGGCAGCGGATTCAGCGCGCCCCAGGGAGTCGCCGTGGATGGAGCAGGCAACATCTTTATCGCCGATACCGGCAGCAGCACCGTAAAAGAACTGACGGCAATGGATGGATATACCATTGCCACGACACTGGGCAGCGGATTCAACGCGCCCACGGCCGTTTCCGTGGATGGCAGTGGCAACGTCTACGTCGCCGACACCGGCAACAGCGCGGTCAAGGAGATTCTTGCCGCGGGCGGATACACAACCGTCAACACGCTGCCTTCCAACGCCACCGCGCCTTCGAATACACAGGCCAACGTCAATGGAAATCTCTACATCGCCAACGCCGCCGGCAACAGCGTATTCAAGCAGGCAGAATCGACTCCACCCAGCCTGACCTTTGCGGCCACAGCCGTGGGCGCCACCAGCACCGACAGTCCGCAGACTGTCACCGTCGCCAATATCGGCACGGCTGCGCTGAATATTCTTGTACCAAACACAGGAAGCAATCCCAGCATCGCCAATGGCTTTACCCTGGGCAGCGGCACTTGCCCGGTGCTCACAACTTCGTCGAGCGAGTATTCACTGGCAGAGGGCAGTTCATGCACCTATGCTGTCCGATTCTCTCCCACCTCCGGCGGAGCCAACACCGGCCCGCTCCTGCTCACAGACAATAACCTGAATGCCGCGGTTCCCGCCGGCGCGACACAGAACATTCTACTCAGCGGCACGGCACAAGCCGCGCAGACCATCAGCTTCTCGCCGCCTTCGCCGGTAACCTACGGCGTGCCGCCAATAACATTGGCCGCAACGGCAAGCTCCAGTCTTGCAGTCACCTTCAGCGTAGTCTCCGGCCCAGGCTCGATCACCGGCAGCACACTCACCATCACCGGCGTCGGCGCCATCGTGGTAGCCGCTAACCAGGCCGGCAACGCCAATTACGCGGCTGCGCCTGCTGTCGAGCAAAGCATCGTGGTCAATCAAGCACCGCAGACCATCACCTTTACGGCGCTCACTTCGCCGGTCGCCTTCGGCAGCGGACCGGTTTTGCTCGCGGCCACCGGCGGAGCTTCAGGCAATCCAGTCACCTTCAGCGTAGTCTCCGGCCCAGGCTCGATCACCGGCAGCACACTCACCATCACCGGCGTAGGCGCCATCGTGGTGGCCGCTAACCAGGCCGGCAGCACCAACTACGCAGCCGCGGCGGCTCTCGATAAAACCATAACCGTCACCACGGCAGCTCCGTTTATAGCGCTGGCCAGCAGCAGCGCTTCGATTTTTGCGCAAGATCCGCTCGTGTTGCAGGCAAGTGTTGTTTCAGCAGCCGGCACACCCACCGGAACCGTCACCTTCATGGACGGATCGACAACCCTGGGATCGGCCATGCTTACCGGCGGCTCGGCTACGTTTACCGCAGCCAGTCTCTCTGCCGGCTCTCACGCCATCACCGCAGTCTATGGCGGAGATGCAAACTTTGCCGCGGCCACCAGCGGCACGCTCACTGAGCTGGTTCAAGATTTCTCCGTGAACTTTGGATCCGGAAGCAATGGCGGCGCGGTGAGCGTCTCCCCCGGAGGCACGGCCACTCTCACCTTCACCGTCGGCCCATCCGGAGGCGCAACCTTCCCCGCGCCGATCGCGTTCACCATCGACGGGCTACCCTCCGCCGCCACGGCTACGTTCTCCCCGGCTTCGCTGCCCGCCGGAGCAGGGTCCACCACCGTGACTCTCACCATCCAGGTTCCCCAAACCAATGCGCGTCTCGACCAGCCGCTGCCTTCACGCTCGCGAGAGTTTCCCGGCAAGCCTATGGGACAGGTGCTTTGGGGAGTGCTGTTGCTGCCTTTCGCAAGCAAACTGCGCGGCGCAGCCAGGCGGATGAGACGCGCCCTCTGTATTTTGGTCTTCGCGGCCGTCGCACTGGCAGCCTTTGCGGGATTAACCGGTTGCGGCGGGTCGTCAAGCAGCACGCACACCTACTCCGTCATAGTCGGCGCCAACTCCGGCGCACTCTCGCATTCCACCACGGTCACCCTCACCGTCCAGTAGCAACCGAGTGAACGATTCTGCGTGTCGCGGGATCGGAGATGCCGCACCAGCACGTGGCCCGCCTTCAAAGCTTGCTGAAAACTCCAATGGAGGGCTGTCTTGTATCAGAGTGCGAGCGGGGCACCCAACAGGTGCGTGGGTCGTGCGCCGCAAAACTAAAAATCCTCGTGAAAGGGCACGACTTCACAGGCTGCGGAAATACTCTTGCCGAGCACCCAAACGCGAAAGGGCACGACTTCAGTCGTGCCGTAAGCGCCGCGAAACGTGTGCGGGGCTTTACAGGCTGCGGAAAAACTCCGGCCGCGCGCCTAAACGTGAAAGGGCACGACTTCAGTCGTGCCGCAATTGCTGCAAAACGTGCGTCGGGCTTTAGCCCCTGCGGTGCTTTTCTCTGGGATTTGCATCTGACTCTCCATTTTTCCGCAGCCTGTTGAGCCATGGCCCTTCCTCGCACGCACCCAGGCAGACTTCTTCACCAAGCCTGTCCGCCGGCCGAAAGCAGCTCTGTCTCGCTAAATCACCCACCCAATCCACCGAGACAACACGGCCCGCCGCCACCGCAAGCGCACCAAACAGGAATGCCAGCAAATCCAACAATCCAGCCCCAGCACGATTCCTGGACGGTGCGGCGTT
>CAVXOO010000359.1:0-3741 GCA_963762945.1 uncultured Acidobacteriaceae bacterium
GCCCATCCCACGCCGAACCCGACCCCGCCCCGACCGCCCAAAACTTTCCCCCGCCGTTTTGCCGATAATTAATTCTCTTTGCCGCACAATCATTTCATGCATACTGTCTCCGCCACCTCCGAACGCGCAACCCCGCGAACGGCTCACTCCTTCACTCCATTCACTCTTTCACTCGCTCTCCCTCAACAAATCCGGCCTCAGAGAGGAAATGAATTAAAGAAAAATTTTTTCATACCCCCCTGGGGTATATTTTAGCATTTAACTCATTTGTTATCAACGAAACAGTCTTGAAATCGTCGTACGATTTCGTACAATTTGGTGACCAGAAAGGCCAAAAACGGCGGTAAAACTCGCGAGAATCGCTACCTCGCTTCTCGTGTGCCCATTCCGCTGTGGAGCGTCGCGCGTACCATCGGAGGTCGTCGGCGTAGCCCGCTTCAGCGGGCAAAAGATGGTAGCCCCACGGCGCAAGCCTGGGGAGAAAATGCAGGCTCATGAGACCAGCCCCCACAGGGGGCGTAAGAACCCGTAAGAGATCAGGCACGAACTCAGCCCCGCCCGGCCAGCCCCAGGTTCTCCCACAACCGCAGCGACGGTCCGGCCTGGTTGATGGTGTAGAAGTGCAGTCCCGGCGCGCCGCCCTTGAGCAGCGTCTCGCAAAGCCGCGTCACCACTCCAATTCCAAACTCGACCAGCGCCGGCTTGTCCTGCTCGAGCTCTTCGAGGCGCAGCCTCACCCAGCGCGGCAGGTCGGCGCCGCACCCGTTGCAGAACTTCAGCGTATTCGCGTAGCTGGTAATCGGCATGATGCCCGGCACAATGGGAATCGCAATGCCGGCCTTCGTCGCGCGCTCCATAAAGTGGAAGTAAGCGTCGGCGTTGAAGAAGAGCTGCGTAAGCGCCGCGTCCGCCCCCGCCTCCACCTTGCGCCGGAAGTTCTCAAAATCGGAGTTCGGCGAAGCCGCCTGCGGATGCATCTCGGGGTAAGCGGCAACTTCGATCTTGAACCAGTCGCCATGCTCGGCGCGGATGAAGCTCACTAATTCATTTGCATAACGGAACTCGCCCGGCGCAGCCGCGCTCATCGCCGTCGCCGGCAAGTCGCCGCGCAAAGCCACGATGCGTTTCACGCCCGCGTCTCTATAACGCCGCAGTTGCGCCGCCACGTGCGCGCGCGTAGAGCCGACGCAAGTAAGATGCGGAGCAGCCTCGATGCCGGTATGCCGCACCACGGTCATGATGGTTTCGTAAGTGCCCTCCTGCGTGGAGCCACCCGCGCCGTAGGTCACCGAGAAGAAATCCGGTTTCAAAGTGGCCAGGCGCTCGATCACAGCAGGCAGCTTGGCCGCCGCTTCCGGAGTCCGCGGCGGGCCCAGCTCAAACGAAAATGTGAGAGGTGAAGGCATAACGTCAGTTGTCAGTTGTCAGTTGTCAGTAAGGCCAGCGCGGAGACTGACCACTGACAACTGATCACTGAACACTAGTATCGATACTGCTCCGCCTTGAACGGCCCATCCACCGGCACGCCGATGTAGTCGGCCTGCTTTTGCGAGAGCCGCGTCAGCTTCACGCCGATCTTCTCGAGATGCAGCCGCGCCACTTCTTCATCCAGCTTTTTCGGCAGCACATAGACCTGCGGCTTATACGCGTCGCGATTCTTCCACAGATCGATCTGCGCCAGCGTCTGGTTGGCGAAACTGTTCGACATCACGAAGCTCGGGTGGCCCGTAGCGCAGCCCAGATTCACCAGCCGCCCCTCGGCGAGCACGAAGATTGCCTGCCCCGCAGGAAACGTGTACTTATCCACCTGCGGCTTGATGTTGAGCCTGGTCACGCCCGCCGCCTCGTTAAGCCGGTCGATCTGGATCTCGTTGTCGAAGTGCCCAATGTTGCACACGATCGCCTGGTCCTTCATCTTCTGCATGTGCTCGAAGGTGATGATGTCGGTGTTGCCCGTGCAGGTCACGTAGATATCGCCGCGGCCCAGCGTGTCCTCGACCGTCGTCACTTCAAATCCCTCCATCGCCGCCTGCAGCGCGTTGATGGGGTCGATCTCCGTGACCACCACGCGCGCGCCCATGCCGCGCAGCGAGTGCGCGCAGCCCTTGCCCACGTCGCCGTAGCCGCAGATCACCGCAACCTTGCCGGCAACCATCACGTCGGTGGCGCGCTTGATTCCATCGGCCAGCGATTCGCGGCAGCCGTAGAGGTTGTCGAATTTCGATTTCGTCACCGAATCGTTCACGTTGAGCGCCGGCACCAGCAGCGTGCCCGTCTCCATCATCTTGTAGAGCCGGTGCACGCCCGTGGTGGTCTCTTCGGAAACCCCGCGCCACTCGGCCACGACCTTATGCCAATGCTGCTTGTCTTCGGCAAAAACTTTCTTGAGCAGATCCTTGATCACCTGCTCCTCGTGATTACTGGAAGCTGTCTCGACCCACTTGTCGCCGTTCTCAAGCTCGTAGCCCTTGTGGATGAGCAGCGTCGCATCGCCGCCGTCGTCAACGATCAGTTGCGGACCGAGCCCGCCCCTGTGCGTGAGCGCGCGATACGTGCACTCCCAATAGTCTTCGAGCGATTCGCCCTTCCACGCGAAGACAGGCACGCCGGCTGCCGCGATCGCAGCGGCCGCGTGGTCCTGCGTGGAAAAGATGTTGCAACTCGCCCAGCGCACTTCCGCTCCGAGCGAAACCAGAGTCTCGATCAGCACCGCCGTCTGAATGGTCATATGCAGCGAGCCGGTCACGCGTACGCCGGCCAACGGCTTCTCGGCCGCATACTTGTTGCGGATCGCCATTAGCCCCGGCATCTCCTGCTCGGCGATGTCGATTTCCTTGCGGCCCCAATCGGCCAATCCAAGATCGGCGACCTTGAATTCGCCGCCGGGCGTGCCGGTTTTCGTGCCATCAAGCGTTGCAGTTGCCATCCTCTTCTCCTTTTATCGTCGTATCGTGATATGTTGATATGTAGCAGAATTCCTCCATGCCGTCAATCGTCAAAACACTGAAGGTAATCGCAGATCCCAACCGGCTGCGCATCCTCGTGCTGTTAAAAAGTGAGGAACTCTCCGTCGCCGAGCTGCAGGAAATCCTCGGCATGGGTCAGAGCACCATCTCCACGCATCTTTCGCAGCTCAAGCAGGCGGGGCTGGTGAAAGACCGCCGCACCGGCAAGAGCAATCTCTACCGCGCCACTGCGTGGGGCAGCCCTTTGGACGAGATTCTCGTAGATGCCCAGAAAGAAATCTCCGCAGCCCGCGCCGACCGATCCGCCATGCGCCGCGTGATCAAGAAGCGCCAGGACAAAATGCGCGCCTTCTTCGATAGCGTCGCCGGCCGTCTCGGCAAGGGCTACGTGCCGGGCAAGTCGTGGAAGAGCCTGGCCGAGGCGCTTCTGCGCCTGATGCCGCCGCTTACGGTTGCCGATTTGGGTGCGGGCGAGGGAGCGTTCGCGTTGCTGCTCGCCGCGCGGGCAAAAAAGGTAATCGCCGTCGACTCGTCGGCGCGCATGATCGCGGTTGGCCGCGAACAAGCACGCCGCCAAAAAATCAAGAACATCGAGTATCGCCAGGGCGACATGGAAGCGGTTCCCATCCGCGCGGGCCAGGTCGATCTCGTCTTCTTCTCGCAATCGCTGCACCACGCGCTGCACCCCGAGCGCGCGCTGGCCGAAGCCGCGCGGATTCTCGCCTCCGGCGGCCGCGTCGTTGTGCTCGATCTCGTCAAACATCGCTTCGAAGAG
>CAVXOO010000360.1:0-10766 GCA_963762945.1 uncultured Acidobacteriaceae bacterium
GTTCAAACAACAGAGTCGGAGTCGGGCGCGAGCGTGCGGCGAAGAGTGAGTGACGTGTCCAGCTCACGCATCTGCGAAAAATAGACGACGCGCAGGCCTGGTGCGCGGCGGATTTCACCGGCGCTTACGGTGATTTCGCCGGTGATGGCGCGCAGCAACGTGGTTTTGCCGGAGCCGTTGGCGCCAGCAAGGCCGAGCTTCAGGCCGTTGGTTAGTGTGACGCTGACGCCGTGGAGGATCTCACGACCGCCGAGGGTGACGACGGCATTCTCAACTTCGATGAGACGTTTCGTCTTGCGGCCGGTGGCGTCGAAGGTGATGCCGGCCGTGGCGTTTCGTGTCCGGGATTCGGAGTCGCGCAAATCGGAGATAAGGGCATTGGCGTTGTCGATGCGAGCTTTGGACTTGGTGGTGCGGGCCTTCGGGCCGCGGCGGAGCCATTCCATCTCTGTGCGGACGCGGTTGCGCAGGCTCTCCTGGGCCCGCTGCTGCCACTCGACATAGGCCTCTCGCTCTTCAAGAAACCTGGAATAGCGGCCCTTTACGCGCAGCAGGCCGTCGGAGTAAATGCGGTTGAGTTCGACGATTTGAGTGGCAACGTTCTCCAGGAAGTAACGGTCGTGGGTGACGACGAAGAAAGCAAAACTCGCTGTACGGAGCAGGCCTTCCAGCCATTCGATGCCGTCAAGATCGAGGTGGTTCGTGGGCTCGTCGAGTAATAGGACTTCAGGCCCGGTGACAAGGGCTTCGGCTATGGCGAGCCGCTTGCGCCAGCCGCCGCTCAGGCTCGCGGCTTCACGATCCATGCCGGGACTGTCGAGAGTGTCGCTGTCTCTAAAACCCGCGCGCCCCAGAGTTTCGCGCAGCTGCTGCTCGCAGGCAGCAGCTGGAACGGCGGCGCGCTCGAGTGCAGCCTCGATGACCTGGCGAACTGTGATTTCGGGCGCGAAATCCGAGATCTGGTGCACATAGCCGATGCGAACGCCCTTGCGGAAGGAGACTTCCCCGGAGTCGGGCTGCTGTTCCGCGCCAAGGATGGCGAGGAGAGTGGATTTGCCAGCGCCGTTAGGACCGATGAGGCCGATATGGTCACCGTCCTGGACTGCACAGGAGATGCTGTCGAAGAGAGGCGTAGCGCCGAAGCGTTTGGAGATATTTTGCGCAATCAGAATCGGCGGCATACTTTCAGTTTACGGGGAGAGATCTCCGGCCGGTCTCACGTGCGTATGCGTGTCAGATGTGATGGCGGACAGAAAGCTGGTTGAGGGTGAAAGGGAAATTTCGGAAGTGGGTAGCCCTTAAGCATTGAGGAGAATAGTCCGATGAGTATGGAAACTGTGATTACAGGAATTGATGCCGAGATCGAAAGGCTCCAGCAAGCCCGTGGTTTACTGTCGAGCCTCGATGGGTCTGTGAAGGAAGCAGCCTCGTCTGCCAAGAAGGTTGCGAAGCGACGGAAGCTAAGTGCAGAGTCTCCGGAACGAATAGCCGCAGCACAACGGAAGAGACGGGCAGCGACAAAGTGGACTGTGAGGGCTGTCGCTGCCAAGCCAGAGAAGCGAGCTACTGCTCTGGCCAAGATGCCGAAACTGAGTGCAGCTGCTCGGAAGCGCATTGCCGATGCCCAAAGGAAGCGTTGGGCGGCAATCAAGGCTAAGACGGGGAAATTGGCACCTGCAAGAAGGTGACAAAGAAGGTTCAGGCGAAGAAGGCAGCAGCAGCCGAGAAGCCCGCACCCACGAAGAAATCTGCTTCGAGCGAGACTCATGACGCGAACGTGAAGAGAGCGGCCCCGAAGAAGGCTCCTCATGCAAAGGCGAAGAAAGCCGCACCGGAATACACCGCTCCTGCTTCAAGGGAAGCTGCTCCATTCTAAGCTTGATTACACGCGAGAAGCCTCGGCCGTAACTGACCAGGGCTTTTTGCTAACTCCATTCGCCCGTGCTCAGAAACACTTGGAGACGAGAAAAACGCCGAAGTCGAAGGGCCGATATGGCAGCCATCTCCTTCGCTTCGCTGGAGCGGGCGGTGGGATTCGAACCCACGCACTGCCCGGTTGGAAGCCTGGTGCCTTTCCGCTTGGCGACGCCCGCTCGAGAGATGGTCCAGGGAGTGGGAGTTGAACGCACGATCTCGCGACTATCGATCGCGTGCTCTGCCAGCTGAGCTATCCCTGGATACAAAGGTTCGAACTGGTGCCGGGTGCAGGAATCGAACCCGCGTAGCTTGCTTGTAAGACAAGCGTTCTACTGTTGAAGTAACCCGGCCCTCCGCATTCCATAACTGGTGCGCGTGATGGGGCTCGAACCCACAGCCTTCGGCTTCGGACACCGATGCTCAATCCCATTGAGCTTCACGCGCATTCATAACACCGCTGGGGCCATCCGCAGGACTTCAACCCGCATCTTCATCGTTAGGACCGATGCGCTCTCTGCATTGAGCTAGGACGGCGAGATCATTTGGAGCGCCAGGCAGGACTTGAACTTGAGCCGTTTTGCGGGCGTCTGAGCCCGCAGGCGAAATCCCGAACGTAGAGAGGGACCTCACAATCGAAGCTGCTGCGGCAAAACTGGAGCGCCAGGCAGGACTTGAACCCGCGTGTGACGGCATTAGAAGTGCCGTGCCTGATCCATCTCGGCCACTGGCGCTCGTTGGTGGAGCCGGTGGGACTTGAACCCACATTGGGATTTCTCCCGCTGATTAAAAGTCAGGTCTCTGCATCCAATTCGAGTACGACTCCAAAGTTGGTGGGTCACCAGGAAGTCGAATCCCGTCCGAGCGGTGAAGAGCCGCCTATGCTGCCGTCAACACCTGTGACCCATGGTGGAGGTACCGGGAGTTGAACCCGGAGACTCGCGCTTATAAGGCGCGGGCTACATACCGATAGCAGCTATACCTCCTTATCTTGGTGGCTGCGGTCAGATTCGAACTGACTACCTTGCGCTTATGAGACGCCTGCTCATCCGCATGAGCTTCGCAGCCAATGGCGAGGGTGGCGGGCATCGAACCCGCTTCATTCGGCTTTGGAGGCCGACGTTCTACCAGTCTGAACTTCACCCTCTTTTTCAAAGACCAATAAAAAACCCCGACCTGGGTCGGGGTCTGGTGCTCGCCGCACCTATGCACTCAGACCCTCAACACACGACTCCCCAAATGACCCGTTTGCTGGTCATTCTGACTATGTCGCGTTTGAAGGTTCTAAGCATCATGTCGATTGGTTACTAACTTGCACTTATAACTATAGCACAACTTATGGAGCGCCCGGCAGGACTCGAACCTGCGTACACTTCGTTCGTAGCGAAGGCCATCTATCCTCTCTGGCACGGACGCTCAAAGTTTGGTCGGGGAACTCAGAATTGAACTGAGACCACGTGCTCCCAAGGCACGGATGCAACGCATTACACTATTTCCCGATGGTGCCAGCGCGAGCGAGTCGGACGCTTCTCTGAAGTTTTCAGCGGAGCGTATCGACCGCGCATACGCGACTGGCGAAGTTTGGTGGACCTAGTCGGCTCCGCCCCGACCGCCTCCGCATTGCAAGTGCGGCGCTCTCCTAAATGAGCTATAGGCCCGAAACTCTGCCGGGGAATTTCACCCCGGTGATTGGGGTGGCCGGTGGGAGTCGAACCCACAATAGACATGAGTCACAGTCATGCCCGACATTCCGATAGTCGGCACGGCCACAGTTGGAGCACCTGGGGTTACTCGAAAACCCATTCTGCCGATTACAGATCGGCCGCTCTTCCACTTGAGCTACAGGTGCAATTCCGTGGAGCCGGCAGCAGGACTTTAACCCGCATCCTTCGCCATACCGATGCGACACTCTGGTGTTGAGCTATGCCGGCCAGACTTTAACAGTACAGATACTTTCTCCACTTCTCCTCGCCCATTCCCGCCTGGCGCATCAAGGCGCGAGAAGTATGGATGGTTACTCGGCGTGGTTGGCGGAGCAACTTCATCCCTGCTTCCGCCGGCGTCCGGTCTGCTTTTCGCGCATTGCAGTCACGGCACGCAGCAACCAGGTTCTCCCAGGTGCTTAGTCCCCCTCGTGCACGCGGAATTACGTGCTCTAGCTCCAGTTCCCAACTCGCAAACGTCTCGCCGCAGTACTGGCAAAGGTATCCGTCGCGAATCAGAATGTTCCTGCGCGATAACGTCTGGATTCGCGACGGCATACGCCTATACAGGCGCAGGCGGATGACGCAGGGCAATTGCAGTCCGACGTGTACATATCGATCGTGCGCTTCTTCGATGACGGCGACGCCCTTGATGAGCAGCACGAGGGCCCGGCGCGCCCGAGTAATGTTCACGGGCTCGTAGCTCGCGTTGAGCACCAACACTGGCATCGTCATTGCACTCGTCATATGACCTCTCTCGCTTACTGGAGCTGGCGGCCGGACTCGAACCGGCATCGTCCTCGTTACGAATGAGGTGCATCGCCTTCTCTGCCACGCCAGCTTCAACCGCGTCACAGCGTTAATTCCTTGGAGCGGCTGGCCGGAGTTGAACCGGCGATCTCCGCGCTGGCGACGCAGCGTCTTACCGCTCGACTACAGCCGCTCATCTTCTGGCTCCGGGAGGGGGATTCGAACCCAAACCATCCGCGGTTCCAAAGACCGCTATCCTGCCATTAGACGATCCCGGAGTATTCTCCCTTTTGTCGCGTAAGCACACTTCACTTATCCATGTCAGTTACTCCACAGACGTGGTTACTAACTGGCCGGCGAGCAAGGCTTCGAACCCTAAGTTCCCGCGTTCAGAGCGCAGCGTGTTGCCAGTTACACTACTCGCCATCAAATTTGGCTGCGCAGGCGGGAGTCGAACCCGCATGACCCTGATTAACAGTCAGGTTCTCTGCCATTGAGATACCGCGCAGTGTTACCCAGAAACTAAAAAGCCCCCGACCTTGTTGAAGGCCGGGGGCTTAAACTCCTCAAAATGGAGCTAATTCCGCTAGTCCGGCCTGAACACGGTATTACCCTGCCGCGTCGGTTGCGTCGCCGCTGGTGTAAATCCGTGATGGGCTCGGAACATCATCTTATGTACGTTAACCCGACTTACTCCCAAAAGTCAAATGCGAATGCACGTATTTTACTCACAACTTTGGCCACGCCGACCGGAGTTGAACTGGCATCCTCGCATTGAAGGTGCGATGGCCTCACCGTTAGCCTACGGCGTGACGAATTGTTGGCGCAGCCGACCGGATTCGAACCGGCATCTGCTCGATCGACAATCGAGAGCTCTCGCCATTGAGCTACGGCTGCTGCATGCAATGCTGGCGGAGACGATCCGATTCGAACGGATGGTGCCTTTAACGGGAACTCCGCGATAGCAGTGCGGCGCCTTAGACCACTCGGCCACGTCTCCATGAATCTCCTGGTGGGGATGGAGAGATTTGAACTCTCATGCTCGAAGGCGCTGGTTTCTAAGACCAGTGTGTCTCCCATTTCCACCACATCCCCACAACTTAGTAACTTCACGAACTTAGATACACATCAAGTGATCGAGTTCATAGGTGCAAACTCGTCGGCAAATGGTGGGCTCTCAGCGACTCGAACCCTGAAAATGTCACAGCTCTTGAGGCTGCCGCGTCTGCCAATTCCGCCAGAAGTCCGCAAAAAATGAAAAGCCCCTCGATTTCTCGAGGGGCTTCGGCGATTCCGTCGTGTATGCCTAAATCAGCCGCACCCCTCCATGCCCAGCAAATCGTTGAGGTTTAGGGACAGATACGAGTTGCATAGGTTCTTCACGAAACTCAGAATAACTCAGTTATTCACAAAAATCAACTAACTTTCGGGTTACTGCTAGAAATAAAGTATGCATTAACATGGAATTCGTATTGCTTCTTCTTGAAAAAGTGGGCATCATGAGAAGGATGCTGAATCGAACCTCGTTGACGATACATCACAGGGCGAAAGGCCTCCGGCCGTATTCGCAAGGTGAGGTTCTGTCCATGCCAGGGCTCGATTGGACAAGCGCATAGCGCGTTTTCCCAAAGCAGACTTTCGAGCCCCTGGCCTGACGGTCA
Organism: uncultured Acidobacteriaceae bacterium; assembly: GCA_963762945.1. Lineage (GTDB taxonomy): Bacteria > Acidobacteriota > Terriglobia > Terriglobales > Acidobacteriaceae > Telmatobacter. The sequence continues at coordinate 6,029 of CAVXOO010000360.1, forward strand.
GGGGCTTTTTCGTTGGGTTAAAGAAAACTGCCGTCGCCATTGTGCCTTTAGCAGCGACGCAAGCAAGTGAGGTTCACTCTCGTGATACGCATGGAGATTTTCGATAACCAGATTCCTGTGTTCGGTCAGGCCGACGATCGCACGCTGAATCAGATTCGCATCTGTGCACGCACCGCCGACAGGGTCGCTCTCATGCCTGACAACCATGTCGGCTACGGCGTGCCGATCGGCGGCGTGGTGGCATATAGGAGCGCGATCAGCCCGACAGGTGTTGGCTATGACATCGGTTGCGGAAACAAGGCAGTTCGTATCGATATGCCAGGCTCAGAACTGCGCGCCCGCATTGCCAGGATTATGGACGACGTGTGGTTGACCATTAGCTTCGGTGTTGGGCGCAGGAACAGCGAGAAAGTAGACCACGCTCTGTTCGATGATGTGGCCTGGAAGCTGAAGGCGGTCGCGCCGCTCAAGGAGATGGCGCGCAACCAGCTTGGCACTGTGGGCAGCGGCAATCACTATGTCGATCTGTTCACAGACGAAGAGGATCGCGTGTGGATTGGCGTGCATTTCGGCTCGCGCGGACTTGGTCACAAGACAGCGACGTATTTCCTGAAGACCGCGGGCGCTTCGGATGGCATGGACGTGAAGCCTTGCGTTCTCTCGACCGATAGCGAACTTGGCGCTGACTACCTCGAAGCCATGCGTCTGGCAGGCGACTACGCCTATGCGGGTCGTGACTGGGTCAGCGGCCGCGTGGCCCAGATCCTGGGCGCGCCAATTCTCGAAGAGGTGCACAACCATCACAACTACGCGTGGCGCGAAGAGCACGAAGGCGAGCAGTTGTGGGTCGTACGCAAGGGTGCGACCCCGGCCTTTCCGGGCCAGCGCGGATTTGTCGGCGGCACGATGGGCGAGCAGTCGGTCATTCTCGAAGGAGTGGAAAACGAACATGCCCGCTGGTCTCTCTACTCGACGGTCCACGGCGCGGGTCGTGCAATGGGTCGTCGCGAAGCGGCAGGCGTCGTCGATCGCAAGACCGGAGCGGTGAAGCGTGCCGGCAAGGTCACGCCGGAGATGATGCGCGTCTGGGTGGATCGCGCGGGAATCGAACTGCGTGGTGCTGGACTGGACGAGTCGCCCGACTGCTACAAGCGCCTGGATGAGGTCCTCGAAGCTGTTGGCGACACGGTGCGCATCCTGCATCGGCTCACTCCAGTTGGCGTTGCCATGGCAGGAGCGAACGAGTTCGATCCCTACAAGGACTGAACCGGCAACCGAATTGGCGACGCAGACTGGCTCCCTGCGTTGCCGTTCGATGTCATTCGAGTCAGTCAGATTACACTGAACGAGCCTGAAAGGGGGGCGTCATGAGGCTAGCGGAAGCACTGGCAGAGCGCAGCGCTTGCCAGAACAGAATTGAAGAGATCAAGAAGCGGCTGGTTCGGTCAGCGCGTGTCCAAGAGGGCGATCAGCCGGCTGAAACACCACGGAACTGCTGACGGAAGGCGAACGTGTATTCGCGCGGCTTCTGGAACTCGTAAGCGCAATCAACCGCACGAATTCGAAGACGGCGTTCGATCAAGAGCGGTCGATTTCGGATGCGATTGCCGAACGCAATGTCGTTGGCAAGCGCCGCGACTTCGCGGCGGGAATCGCTGAAGCGGCAAGCACGCGACAGGATCGCTACTCGAAATCGGAGGTGCGATTCGTTGCAACTGTGTCTGTCGGAAAGCTGCAGACGGAAGTAGATCAGTTCGCGAAGCGATATCGCGAACTGGACACGCGGCTGCAGGAACTGAACTGGAAAACGGAATTGATCTGAGTCGTTGGTAACTCTTGTTTGCGGCGGGCACAAGCCCAGCCGGGGGTAAAGCCGGTACTTGGCGACTCTGTTGAGCCAGAGTCGAGGGGTTCGACTCCCACAACGTACATCGTATGCTCCGTACAGTCACAAGCGCACGGCGTATCGATCACAAGTCACTACCGCGTGCTGGGCAAACAAGGGTGAGGGTGGGACAGGGGACACTCAGATCTCTCAATAAACGCCGCCCTGAAGAGACAGGTGGACGAATTCAATTCGAATTAGAAGGAAACACCGAAGCGGATCAAATGATGCGGGGCCGCGCTGATTGACGGAACAAACAGGCGCAGCCAATTTGGGCGGCTTTGGTTTCAGGAATCTGAGAACGGGTGATGATCCGGGAGTCAGAAGCTATGCAATCGCTGACTTACCGAAAGGCCTTTTTTCGGTAAGTCAGGCGAGACTTAGATACCCGAGGCTCGCCGCCGCATTGTGCGTGAACATCTTGCCGATGCGGATGTACCTGGCCAGGGTCTCCGCCGACTTGTGCCCGGTCTGGCGCATGATGTCCCATTCGTTGGCTCCATTCATGGCCGCCTGGGTCACGCAGCCGGCACGGAGCGAATGACCACCCAGCGGCCGGGGCTTCATCCCCGCCCTCTGCGCCGAATATCGGCCGTGAGCAGCGGCCTCTTGCCGTGCTGGGCCATGCAGATCGCGCGGCGGATTCCTTTCAAAGTTTCGCTCACGATGAAGTGATGCGTCGATACCGGCGAATCCTCGCAGCCCGCTGACTGGTGTGCCTTGGTGATTGAAGTCAGGCGGCGCGTGATGGTGCCCGAAGCGAGACGGCTCGCACAATCGGTGATGTAGAGAGCAACGGTTTCGGGAGTTGACGGAAGGAAGGGGAGGTTGTGCTCACGGCAGAAGCGGGTGAAGTCTCGAAAATCGGATCGGTAAGCGAGCAGGGTGGCGGGCGCCTTCGCGCCGCGAATATGAGCTTTGGTTTTCTCAATAAGGTTCTCAAGATCGCGCGAGGGCGCGACCAGGGAGAGTCTGGTTTCGTGCATAATATGACTCCATGAGTTGTAACGGGAAAGCGGGAGGAGGATGTTGTTGGAGGCTAGAGGAAGGTCAGGCGAGCCTTACAAATGGATATATATTGAGGGTGCAGCGGCACTTGGGATTTCGGCGCACATTCGGCACACCGAATGAACGGCAACCCCGGAGGCGCGCGGTCCTGTAATTCGGGGCGACTGATGCCGGATCAGCATTCCGGAGCTCGGACCGCGCGGGACCACCACTATAGACTCAGGCGATTACCTTTAGAATACGCCCGCACGGAAGCACTCTAGTCCGGTCGCCTAAGATACTGATTTAACACATTAGGGCTAGCACGGCATGGCACAGTCTACGGCACAGCTCATTTAAGGGTATGTTGGCTGCCTTTTGCGAGCGACTTTCACCCACGCGACAAATGCATTAAGCGGAGCGCCAGTCGATCGATCAACGATGATCCGCTGGCTCTCACAGATTCTGCCGCCCGTTCTCACTTTATGCTGCCAACAGTTCTCGCATTATGCTGCCACCTTTTCTCGCCGAAGCCTGCCACCACCAGGTGTAGGTGTGACAACCAGCGTCATCCCGGCCTGAGGCGGGCCCGGATGTTAACCAAATGATAATCTCCCCATAGCCGGTTATTGGCCCGGAACCCCATAGATCAGCTCCCGCACAGAGGATTCGCGATTTGACGATCATTCGCTCATTGACGAACCGCAGGAGATTGCAGGTCCGAGACGTAACTAGCAGAAGTTCGCGCGGCTTGGCATGATCTACTCCGGCAGTTCGTCGCCCGACGCTGAGTATATGCCTGCTATTCTGAAGCGACCGAAGGACGGGAAATTACAATTTCCTTCGGACGTCGTCGCCAAAGCATGTTCGAATGGTCCGAGTCATGTGTACCGATGGAGAATCCGATGAAGATATTAGCTGTGGCATTTTGCGCCCTGAACATCGCAGTGTTTTTACCATCTGACCTTCATCCACAACGAGCGACTGAACGTCCTGAATTTCGCGTTGAGATCCATCCCGCTGGGGACAAACGTCCTACCTGCACCGTCACCAATCTTAGTAGCAAACCGGTCTGGGCTCTGGTTTTAGAAATATCTTCTTCCGCGCAACCGGCAAGGAAAGCAAAGAAGGTCTGGGACACACTCTTAGACAGCGTCCCTCCCATCGAACCAGGGGCCAGCATTTCGCGACCGCTCTTTGAGTTTGCCTTCAGTCCTCAACCCGACCAAATCAAAGTGATAGCAGGGGTGTGGACAGACGGCGAAACATGGGGTGCGCCCGCATCGGTTAACCTTGTCCTCAACAACCGCACCCGACTCGCCGCCGAATATGAGAATGCGGCCGGCATCTTGCAGCAGGGTCTGAGCCAGAATTGGACTCGAGACCAGTATGAACAAGCATTTCGCGATAAGCCAGATACCGGCGCCGTCTACACGGTGCGCACCGCGCTGTCCGCAACGCGACAAACCGCCCAGACACCCCAAGCCTTCACCCATGTCATGCAATTCCTGCTAACGAATTTTCAACAGCTATCGAAACAGCTTCGTAGAGTGAAACCGTTCTAGGCCCGCATCGCGCCCATAGTTGACCGAGCGACGCTTCTGTTTTTGGGTACCGACAGGAGTAAATTTCCCTCCGATGAGGTCAGCGGCAGGAAAGGGAAAGTTGTGCAGCATCACGATCTCGCGACATTGTGTTTGCAATCGATGTAACTGAAGGCTAAAAGTACAGCTGAGTGCCACGCTAAGCAACATCCACCGGAAGATGTGAGCAGGAAAGAAATCACTTCGCCGGGGGATAAAAGGTGTACGAAAGCGTGTATCGCTGTCCATCGAGGACCGGTGTTACGGAGTGGAATGAGCGCTG
>CAVXOO010000361.1:0-5382 GCA_963762945.1 uncultured Acidobacteriaceae bacterium
AAACGCCGCAGGGTCCAGGAAATGCGCCGCGTCCGAATGTTCGGTTACCCCTCATTCGCCCCCTTGTAGACATCCGCCCCGCCAGCACCGCAAATTTTCTCCGCCCGCATTTGCCGATTATTTCGCCCTTTCGGCGCACAATCGTTCCATGCGTACCCAACCAGACCTCCGCGAAGCCGCCGAATCACCCTCCAAACCGGCCCCGCGCGCGAAATTAAATAAAGAAATTCTTTCTCATACCCCCCTGGGGTATAGAAATCGCTTACAACTCATTTGTTTTCAACAAATCGCCCTCGAAAAAGTGGTAAATCGTCGTACAATTTCGTGCGATTTGGTAGCGGGAGGGCCTCTTTTCAGGCCAAGACCGGGGATTCTGCCGTCTTTTCTCGCCCAACCCGCACTCTCTCCCCGCGTGATTCAAATCACATTTGACCGTCGCCCTCGAACGGTATAAGAAAGTTGCTATGTGTCTGGCGATTCCTGGAAGAGTCGAAGAGATCACGACCGACGGCCTGATCCGCGTGGGTAAGGTGAACTTCGGCGGCGTGGTCAAGAAGGTCTGCCTCGACTACGTGCCCGAGGTCGAGGTCGGCGACTACACCATCGTTCACGTCGGCTTTGCCATCTCGAAGATCGACGAGGAGACCGCCAAACAGACACTCGAAGACTTTCGCGCCATGGGCGTGCTCGACGAAGAACTGGCCAGCGAAGAAGAAGCCTTCGCCCGCGCCGCCCAGCGCCCGCAGTCGCGCTGCCCGGATGGGAGTTGCTCCACTGACAAGAATGTGGATCGAGATTGATGTTCACCTTACCGGGTTTCGTGAAAGGGCACGACCTTAGTCGTGCCGTAGGATCAGCAATCATCAACGGGGCTTTAGCCCCTGAGAGATGCCTTTCGTGGCTATTTCAATTTTCACCACAGGTGGAGTTAGCGGAGCTAGTAACCAACCCCGCTAACTCCACTAACTCCGCTAACCCCGCTGACTAACTATGAAATACCTCGACGAATTTCGGAATGGTGAAATTGCGCAGCGGATAGCGCGCGAGATTGCGCAGGCCACCACGCGGCCGTGGAAAATCATGGAAGTTTGCGGCGGGCAGACGCACTCCATCATCAAAAACGGCATCGATCAAATGCTGCCTGCCGCTGTCGAAATGATCCACGGCCCCGGCTGCCCGGTTTGCGTCACGCCGCTCGAATTGATCGACAAGGCGCTCGCCATCGCCGCCCAGCCCGGCGTCATCTTCTGCTCCTTCGGAGACATGCTGCGCGTTCCCGGCACTGAAGGCGATCTCTTCCAGGTCAAAGGCCGCGGCGGCGACGTGCGCGTGGTCTACTCGCCGCTTGACGCAGTCGATCTCGCGGTCAAAAACCCCGACAAGCAAGTTGTTTTCTTCGGCGTCGGCTTTGAAACCACCGCGCCGGCCAACGCCATGAGCGTGCATCTGGCGCGGCGTCGCGGTTTGAAGAACTATTCGCTGCTGGTCTCGCACGTTCTGGTCCCGCCGGCGATCGAAGCCATCATGTCCTCGCCCGGAAACCAGGTCAATGCGTTTTTGGCCGCTGGCCACGTCTGCAGCGTGATGGGCTATTGGGAGTATCCGCCGCTCGCCGAGAGATTCGGCGTCCCCATCGTCGTCACCGGATTCGAACCGCTCGATCTGCTCGACGGCATCCGCCGCGCGGTCGTGCAGCTCGAAAGCGGCCGTCACGAAGTGGAGAACGCCTACAGCCGCGTGGTCACATTCGATGGCAATCGCCCCGCGCAAAAACTTTTGAGCGAAGTTTTCGAAGTTACCGATCGCGCCTGGCGCGGCATCGGCGTGATCCCCAAAAGCGGCTGGCGTCTAAATGCCGATTATCGCGAATTCGACGCTGAAGAGCGCTTTCACATCACCGGCATTCACACTGAGGAGTCGCCGCTCTGTCATGCGGGCGACGTCCTGCGCGGCGCAATCAAGCCGGCCCAGTGCCCGGCCTTCGGCAAGGAGTGCACGCCGCGCCATCCCCTCGGCGCTACCATGGTCTCAAGCGAAGGCGCATGCGCCGCGTACTACAACTACGGACGGTTTTTGTCGGCTGAAGAACTCGCCGGCGCGGGGAAAGCAAGCCTCTAGCTTCTACCTGCTAGCCTTTAATTGCCGCTGCGTTCACCTGCAGTGTCATCCTGAGCGACTGAGCGACCGCGAATGCGGGCGCGAAGGAGTCGAAGGATCTGCGGTTGCTTTCTTGATCGCGTAGCACAGGCGCTGGCCCTCGTAGACCGGGGCTAGTGGCTAGGAGCTAGAAGCTAGGAGCTTGCGAAGGCGATGCCTGACTTTTCCAATTGGAGTTGCCCACTGCCGCTGGCCGACTATCCAACCATCGTGATGGGCCACGGCGGCGGCGGCAAGCTCGGCAATGAGCTTGTTGAGCACCTGTTTCTGCCCGCCTTCCGCAATGCTGCGCTCGAAAATCTGGGCGATGCGGCGGTGCTCGAAACCGGCGGCTCGCGCCTCGCCTTCAGCACCGACTCGTTCGTCGTGCAGCCCCTGTTTTTTCCCGGCGGCTCGATTGGGGACTTAGCTGTGAACGGAACCGTCAACGATCTCGCCGTCTCCGGAGCCGAGCCGAAGTTTCTAAGCGCAAGCTTCATTCTCGAAGAGGGATTCGCTCTGAACCAGTTGGCGGCCATTGTCGATAACATGGCCAAAGCCGCCGCAACCGCGGGCGTGCAGATTGTTACCGGCGACACCAAAGTCGTCGAGCGCGGCCACGGCGACGGCTGCTACATTACGACTGCGGGCGTTGGCATCCTTCGTTCAGACATCGAGGTCGGTCCGAAACGAGCAAAAAGCGGAGACGTGATCATCGTTTCGGGAACTATCGGCGACCACGGCATGGCGATCATGAGCGTGCGCGAAGGCCTGGAATTCGAGAGCCAGATCCGGTCGGATTGCGCCGCGTTGAACGGCATGATTGCCGAAGTTCTCGATGCCGTTGGCGTCGAGGTCCACGCCATGCGCGATCCCACGCGCGGCGGACTCGCGTCCACCTTGAATGAGATCGCCAACTCCTCCGGCGTGGGCATTTCTATTGACGAGACGTGCGTTCCTGTGCGGCCCGAGGTGCAATCGGCCTGCGAACTGCTCGGGCTCGATCCGGTCTACGTGGCTAACGAGGGCAAGGCGGTGTTCTTCGTCGCTCCCGAAGCCGCCGATCGCGTTGTGGCGATCTTGCGCGCGCATCCGCTGGGCAAAGACGCCGCATGCATCGGCCGCGTGACCGCAGAGCATAAGAATATGTTGGTAGCGCGCACGGCGATGGGTGCCAATCGCGTGATCCCCACCATGATCGGCGAACAGTTACCGCGCATATGTTGAACCTTTGCGCTGCCGTCGGCTGTCCGATTTCGAGACAGTAATTTGACTAAGAGTTACTAAAGTAGCCGATTCGCATAAGTCCTCTGACTTATGCAAACCATTAAGTAACCGACCGCGATGACTGGCGGCGGAAAATAACTATTAGAATCTATCAATCTTTCTAACTCCCGCACTACATTAGAAACAACTCAGATCGCGAGATCGATCGCGGCGGCGGCCACATTGGATCAATGGATGATCCGCCTTCTTGAGGACACGCTGCTCCCGATTCCGCGATCTTGAACGAGGGATCGCCCCAAATTGTCAAGAATTATTCTTCACCTGGCCGGAGCGCTCGCGCTCACGACGTTGACCTCGTGCGCTTTGCCGTCGGCAACGACATTCCGCGGCGCGCAGCCCGTCGATGAGTCGCAGACGGTGACGCTCAAAGGCAATGTGCATCCGCTGGCCCGCACGGAGTTTGACCTGGGCGCGGTGCGCGGCGATTTGCGTCTCGAACGCATGGTTCTCGTGCTCGCGCCCTCGGCGGAGCAACAGGCAGCGCTCGATGCCCTTGTTGAGGCACAGCAGGATCCGAACTCGCCCGAATATCACGAGTGGCTTACGCCCGCGGAGTTTGGCGCGCGGTTTGGAGTTAGTGACACGCAATTGGCGCAAGTTACTTCCTGGCTCACGGCACATGGATTCGCGATTGACGAAGTTTCGCCGGGACGCGGGCAGCTGTTGTTCTCCGGGACGGCCAGTCAGGTCTCGAGTACATTTCATTCCGAGATACATTCCTATAACGTGAATGGCGCAACGCACATCGCCAATACCCAGGACCCGCAAATACCCAGCGAGCTGGCCGGTGTCGTGGGAGGCGTGGTCACGCTCAACGACTTCCGCCGCAGCTCGCAGATTGCGCGCCAGCGGCCCTTGGCCGCGCAGCCGGAGTATTCCGCGGGCGCAACGCATTATCTGTTTCCTTCGGATTTCGCGACGATTTACGATTTGAATCCTCTCTACAGCGCAGGCACAAACGGCTCTGGCGCGGCCATCGCCATCGCTGGGCGCAGCAACATCAGCCTGAGTGACGTTGCGAGCTTCCGATCCACGGCCGGGCTTGCGAGCAACTTGCCTTCTGTGATCGTCAACGGAAACAATCCGGGATTGGTGAGCGGCGACCAGAGCGAAGCCACGCTCGACGTGGAGTGGGCCGGCGCGGTCGCGCCTGGGGCCGCGGTCGATCTGGTGGTCGCGGCCTCGACGGCGACGACGGACGGCGTCGATCTGGCGTCGGAGTACATTGTGAATCACGCTACGGCGCCGGTGGTGAGCGTGAGCTACGCCAGTTGCGAGCAGGAGATGGGCACGACGGAACTCGGCTTTTACAACGGCCTGTGGGAGCAGGCGGCGAGCGAGGGTTTGAGCGTATTTGTTGCCGCGGGCGACGCGGGCGCGGCCGGATGCCAGGCGGGCAATGCCGCCACGGGAACGGAAGCCGCGGTGAATGGGCTGTGCACTTCGCCCTATGCCACGTGCGTGGGCGGCACGGAGTTCAACGAGGGCGATGCAGCGGCGCAGTATTGGTCGGCGACGAACTCTTCGGCGTATGGCTCGGCGCTCAGCTACATTCCCGAGGCAGCGTGGAACGAGAGCGCGCTCGACGGCGGCACGGGGTTGTGGGCTTCCGGGGGCGGCGCGAGCACGGTGTCGAAGCAGCCAGCGTGGCAACAGGGCGTGAGCGGAACCGGCGCGGCCGGCGGAATGCGCGCCGTGCCCGATGTGTCGCTCTCGGCGGCGAATCACGACGGCTACTTCACGGTAGAGGGCGGGGAGCGTTGGATCGTCTCCGGCACTTCGGCGGCGGCGCCTGCCTTTGCCGGCATAATGGCGCTGGTCGCGGACAAGGAAGGCAAGGGCCAAGGCAGCGTGAATGCCCGTCTTTACGCGTTGGCGGGAACGATTCCCGATCCTTAAGAGCACGGTTCCGGTCTACACCAACGACTGGATCCGGCGCGTTTTCCTTCGCCATGGCAT
>CAVXOO010000362.1:0-5116 GCA_963762945.1 uncultured Acidobacteriaceae bacterium
CAATCGCCCGAATAGAAGACTCCGTTCTGGCAATGAACTGACTTGTACATGAACATCCTCTTCACAACAGTGGTCTTGTTGCCTTTATAGGAATACCAGCCCTTCCTTGCGGTGTTTTGGGCAGGTATGGCACGATTGTCGCCAGTTGTGCGAATTACTGTAGCGTGTTGCGCTTTGCGTTCCGATGACCTCCTCATCCACAGGAGAATAGCTGAAATGAACTGCTAAATCAGAGGCGCGCCACCTGTCATTCACTTCACAGTGTCCGCGTGCTACGCGTGCGCGCGCAATGAACCTTGTGCGCCGCCCCAAAGGCAAGTTGCGCGCTCTTCATTGATTTGTGATTGCTTCTTTGCCTGCCTTGTCCCGACTGCTCGGGATCGAACCCGGGCCACTGAAGTGCATTCAAAAACGCATGTGGGGAGGTTGTATCGTCGATGATGGTTGCAGTGTCTTGATGGCCGTCTGAGACGAATGAAGCTTCTGGGGTAGACCCCTCGGCTGAGAGTGCGAAATGAGACATTGTCGTCCGTTGGTCGCAAACTGCTCCGCCGGCAAGACCAAGCTAGCGCATTCTGAGAGCGGTGGGCGATGCGGAGGTGAGCTACTGTGGAGGCCGAATCGCCGAGGAATAACTCTCCGCGACCTATTCCTACCGATGAGGGCCGTAGCGGGCTCCCATCCCTTGCTTGACTTGATCGGTCTTCCACTGTGATCACAGAGCGATTCGTTAGAAAAAGAGGCCTAATCTCTCTTCTCAGAGAGCTATCGAAGCACGGCAACCAAATCACTCTTCTCCGAAAACAAAACCACCTTAGTCTCTCTTCTCAGAGAGCTATCGAATCACTGAATCTCATTGTATTCTAGCTGGAATTCCGCCACAAAGTCACACTGCGCTTTGGGTAGTGTCCTAATTTGAAAACCGCAGGATTATCCTCGAAGTGCGGCTGCTGCCGCGCAGCGAATCCACTCGGTGACTCTCTGATTGTTGGCCCTTGCGGCTATCGAGATTGCTGCCCATTCGTCCAAGGTGACACGCACACGCAAACTGACAACCTTGGCTTCTCCAACGGGAAGCCGTGGCGGTCCGGATTTACAAAGTTCCGGCTTGAATATGGTTATCGGCTTGAATGTCTTTGCTAGCTTGGATGCCTTCATTGGCTCTCAACTCCCTCAACTTTTGCATGATGGCGGCTCTGACGGCTCAATTGCCTGATCAACTAAGCCAGCTCAATCAAGGGCTGCGATGATTGTCCTGATTTTACGCCGCGGCCACGCCCCTCGCCACTTGGCTCATTCCTCTCCAACGAAATCTGATCGAATAACGGTGCACGATCGCGCAGCGCCGGGCAAGATGGGTTCGCATAGCGCTAGCATCCGAAACCAAGAAATGCACCACGAACCGGAATGGAATGGATCACTGTCGGCCCGAAGATTTTGGGAGGCTTGATTTCCGGGTTGACTCTGCTCCTCGCGCAAGATGCATGAGGCATCCAGACTTAGGTGAAGAAGTCGCGTGCGAATCAATGAGATCGAAACAGCTTCAGCCTCACTTCGGAGCCGCGATGACCACTGACGTGGCCCGCAGACTATCACCAGAAAAAGGCTGGTCTCTTGGTGGGAGCAACTGGTCCTGCTAGAGGCCGAGATTGCATAGCAAGAGTCTGCTCTCGCCAGTCGGAAAGGTGAAATGACAGCTTTGAGGGACCGTATGCTAGTATTTCTCTGCGGTCTAGACCGCTCTTAACGCCATGGAAATGAACCAACCGTCTCAGTACTGTTGCGCCTTCGACGAAGAGGGAATGGAGCGTAACGGCAAAATGACCGATAGGCAACTAGAAGCTGCCGCATCGGGCATTTGGTATCGAAGCCTCGAATTACAGGAAGTTCTCTCAAAGCCCGGCCCTGAGAGCGCCCCTCTGGCCGATCAGGAGTTGTTTGAGCTCAGCATTGAGAAGTCGGAGGATGTGTTTAGGCCCGGTTTTGTCGTGAAGCAGTCGCGCGCCCAATAGAGCGAGATAGACGGTCAGGTCATCTGGGAAGAGCCCGAATGGGAGCGTTGACGGACGCAGAAGAGGGCTAAGGAAAAATACTCCGAGTCGAGGAAGGCGCTGGCCGCGAAGGGATTCACCCAGTCGAATATCGACTTTTGACGAGATGACCGGGCTTGGTCGATCTGAAGCCACGCGCATCGTCGGATGCTGCTTGAGGCTTGGCGCTCGCGCCGCATCTTACTCATCGCGTATCCGTCATTGCAGAATGCTCGATGAGAGAGGTGATTATGGATGAAAATCATGAGTCTTACACATTTCGGCTCTATGTGTCCCCACCGAAGTCTGAGGGGGACGGTCCAACGCTGACGGTTTACTGGGATACTCCAAACAAGCGGAAGGCATTGCTTGATCCCTTGATTCAAGAGCAGGCAGCGCAGAGGGGTTTGGAAGCTCGTCTTTTGATCGCAGCGATCATAGATAAGGAGAGCGATGAACCGCATTACGCTTGGTCCGCCTTTGGCAGTGAGATGAACCTCGAACTCCGGGTGAGGGCTATCTTGGTTGATATAAGCAACTCGAGGAGGTCTGACTTGCGAAGGTTCTTTGGAGAGTGTTGGACTGCGATGGCCCGCGAGCCAAATGAGCCATTTAGAGCTGTCTTTATCTGAATGAGCGTTGGCGTTGCTGCGCGGTCAACGCGGACGAGGAAGTGCGCCCCTATAATTGTGGTTGCGTAGGCGACGTTTAGAATCATGGTCTGTTGACTCCAAACTCAGGACGCAACCGAAATAGCTACGGTTGTGCGACGGGGGTCTTAATCCATTGGTCAAGCGGGCACGCTTTGCCTGTGACCGATGATGCCGCAGGAATGTGCGGGGGCACACGGAAATCGGGCCCATAGGTGAACCACTGGTCGCTGGAAGTTGCTAGATGGGGATAAACCGCTGGATGAGCTCAGCGATGTCGGCTTTATTCATGTCAACATATCCAGTTTCCCGGGTGATAAGTGTGCCGACGTTGACCTCCGACGCCTGCTGCAAAAGGCTGAGCGGGTCCGATTTGGCCCGGTGCGCAAAATCTGCCATGATCTCTTCGAAGTAACGATGATCGGGCGGCAGGATTCGACTTTTCCAATCGGGGACAACGAGCACCAGAAAACCGGTCGGCTGCTCCAGAAGCAACAAAACAGCCTGGCCAGTAGGCGATAGCCCTTCGGCCCCGCGAGAGGGGCTGTACTCCAGGACGCAGAATCGCCGGCGCGGTTTTTCGTCCACATCTAGGGAAAAAGGTTTCACTTGCATCCAACTGGTGGCTCGTGACCACCTCGCACAATGTTCTCTCGACGGTTGAGACGTCTGAGAGACGGTTTCGGCATTTGTAAGATTTCGGATGGCTGACTTCGTTTTCCACTCGTCTGGAAGAACAGCCACTTGGCGGAAAACATGAAGCATGTCCATTATATCGGTGGCTTTCCGGGGAGTCACCAGAATTAGCGAATTGATGCGTGGGTAAATGCGTCTGTCCAGGTACCGCGATCCCCGCGGATCCCTGAGCGGATTCCTGCTCGTCCCTCCTCCGAACATGTGCCCAAAATTGAGGAATGAGTCGATCTGCCGTCGCGCATTCAAGTCAACTGCACCGACATTGCCTAAATTGACTTCAGCCACCATGCGTTCAAATACTGCACGCATGACCGATCCGGATGCCGACCGTCCCAGGTCGTCGTCTATTACTTCAATCTCGCGCCATCCCAGTTGCCACAGCCGCGCTTCGATCGCGCAGTGCAGCTTCTGACTCTCCAGGTTATGGATCACCTGATACGGAGAAGACTGGTGCAAGTAGAGACTCGCCTTGCGCTCGAGGTGCTGTGATCAAATCTTCTCACTCATCGCTTGCCTCCGGCTGCACCGGAACACGGACCTTCTTGAGATGTTCGTCCATCATCTGCGCCGACAAGCGAAGCATCCACTGATAGGCATCTTGCGAGAGTTGCGGGTGGGGGCCGGCGGCGGAAGGGACGACTCGCCCCGTTGGGCTCTGAAGCGGAATGTCATCGGTGTCAGCACCTACTGAATCTCTAAAAAGATGCTGCGCCTGCGTGACGTCCGCTTCAATACGCTCTGCACTGGGAATCAGGAGCTCATGCACCGCTCGTAAAGCACTGACACTAGCACAGGAAAGAGCTCCTGACTTCATCGTATGGCAGTGGCCGGAATCGAACATCCACTCCGGAAACTCCAGTGATGCAGAGCGATTTGACTCATCTCGAGTGCAACGAAGAACAGCCATGCCATTCCGTCGCACTACGCCGCAAACAAAGACCTGCTCACCGTGCCACGGATGCCACAGATACCGTCCTTCCGGGGTGTAGGTTCTATGGTCGTCTTGTACCCTACCTGTACAATGGGAGTCGTCCTCACAGGATTCTCCGTGACAGGACACCACGCGAATGCGCCCGCGAGTACGCGGCTAGCCGCGTACTCGCTGCAACCTAAAACCGTCGAAAACTAACATTCCGCTTGGTACAAAAACTCTGGGCCTCTCAGCGCTGCGCTACACTAACACGCACTCGGGTACAAATTGCCGGGCGGGTCAGTATCTGCGTGGTTAATACAGCGATGGAGCATCCCAAAGGGAATAGAGAGCACTGATCTCGATTCCGGCTGCAGATTCGCGCCCAGCGCATTGCTGCAATCACTCAAGGGAATTTGAATGAAGGAACCGATGAAGAAAAACAAACCACGGTTTGTGGCTGCTTTTGTACCCTGCATGATGGCAGTAACGCTCGCGCTTTGCGCCGGGTCTCTTCAGCTTGCCGCTCAGCAGCCTGGCGCGCCGGGCGGTGCGGCACAGAATGGCAGCGCAAGAGTTCCAGACAGCCCGTGCGAACCTTCCAAGCTCGGATCGCCGTATATTCCTGTCGATAGCTGGGTGTACCCAGCCATGCTGCGGCTTTATTCTCTCGGATATTTGGACCAGGTGTTTCTCGGGCTCAGGCCATGGACGCGCGCGAGCGTGATGCACATGCTTGAAAACGCGAGCCAGCAGATCGAAAACAGCGAGGACGTTGGCGCTCCTGCCGCCGGCGAGGCGCGCGCGATTTACGCTGCGCTCAATCACGA
>CAVXOO010000363.1:0-6042 GCA_963762945.1 uncultured Acidobacteriaceae bacterium
AACATGCGCGCCCTCGACCTCAGCGCAGACGCGCACGCAGCGTGTGCAGAGAATGCAGCGGTTGTGATCGAGGACGAAGCGGGGATGAGACATGTCAACTTGCAGGCGCGGGTTGTTGTAGGCGTAGCGCACGTGGGTGACGCCGAGCGACTGCGCCATGGATTGCAATTCGCAGTGACTGTTTGAGACGCATGAGGAGCAGATGTGGTTGCGCTCGACGAGAAGCAGCTCGACGGCCATGCGCCGGTATAGCGTGAGCCGGGCCGACTGAGTTTTGATCGACATGCCTTCCTGCACCGGCGTGGTGCAGGCGGGCAGCAGGCGGTCGGTGCCCGCGAGCTCGACGACGCAGAGGCGGCAGGCGCCGACGGCGCTCAGACCCTTGAGATAGCAGAGCGTGGGAATGTATTTCTCATTGGCGCGCGCGGCATCGAGAACGGTGTCGCCTTCGTGCGCGGTGACGAGTTCGCCGTCGATGCGAACCGAGATGATTTTGGTGTTTGCCGTGGCTTCCATGTCTATCCTTCGGGGCCTTTGGATCGCGCCGCCCCTACGGGGCGGCCGGTTGATATTGATGGCGCAACCCAGGGTTCCGCTCCGCTTCACCCTGGGCTACTCTCGATCGGCCCCTCCGGGGCCAGGCTTGCGCGGAACCGTCGTCCTTCCTCACATCAACTGCCGTTGGGGGTGGCGCGCAGATCGCAGCGCAGGCAGCGGCGGCACTCTTCCAGCGCTTCTTGCGGGCTAAGGTTGGCCACAACTTCCTGCTGCGTGCGTGCGCGCGCGGCGGCAGGAAGCGAACTGGCGGTGTGACGGCGCGAGAGGCTCGGCTCCGGTGGCGCGGTGTGGCTATATTCGAAGGTGGGAAATATCTGCTCCCATCGGGATGCTGCCGCTTTTTCCTGCACCGAATTCTGCTCGCCCATTAGGCGTTCGTCGATCTTGCGCGCGGCCTGCTTGCCGCCGCTCATGGCGTTCGACATGTTGGATGCGCCGGTGATGACGTCGCCGCCGGCATAAAAGCTGGGCCGGCTGGTCTCATAGGTGAAACGATCGACAACAATCGTGCCTTCCTCCTTGAGTTCGAGGCCGGAGGCGCGGCAAAAGTCCATGTCGAAGGTTTCGCCCACGGCGAGGACGACACTGTCGCACTCGAAGCGCTGCACCTCGTCGGTGGGGATGGGGCGGCGACGGCCGGATTTGTCGTATTCGCCGAGGCGGGTTTTTACAATCTCGATGGCCTTCACGCTGCCGTCCGCGCCGCCCAGGATGCGATGCGGCGCGGCGAGATAGACAAAGCGCACGCCCTCTTCTTCGGCGGCCTGAATCTCTTCGTCGATGGCGGGCATGTCTTTGCGCTCGCGGCGATAGAGAATAGTTGCCTGGCCGCCCATGCGCAGGACGGTGCGCGCGGAATCGATAGCTGCGTTGCCGCCGCCAATGATGGCGACGCGGGAACCCACGGCGACTTTTTCGCCGCGCGCGACGGACTCGAGGAAGATAAGCGCCGGAAAAACGTTTTTGAGCTCGGTTCCGGGCAGATAAAGCCAGGATTCCTTCCAGGTTCCGATGGAGATGAAGACTGCGTCGTAGTTAGTGGCGAGGTCGTTGAGCGGCAGGTCGAAGCCCACGCGGGTGTTGAAGACGAATTTGACCCCTACGGCTTCGATGAGGTCGAGTTCGCGGCGCAGCACGGCCTTGGGCAGCCGGTACTCGGGAATGGCAAAACGCAACATGCCGCCGGCTTCGTTGCGCTCCTCGAAGACAGTCACTTCGTGGCCGAGCATGGCGAGATAGAAGGCCGCGGTGAGGCCGGTGGGACCAGAGCCGGCCACGGCGACTTTCTTGCCCGTGTAGGGAAGACTGCGCGCAAGAATCCGCTTGACGACGGAGCCGAAGCGGTCCGATTGAAAGATGGAGTCGGCGATGAGGCGATGCACCTCGCGCATGTTCACCACTTCGTCGAAGGATTGGCGGCGGCACCTATTGTCACAAGGATGCTGGCAGACGCGGCCGGTCGAGGCTGGCAGAGGATTGTCGAGAATGACGGACTCGAAGGCGTCGTCGAGGCGGCCCGCGGCGTAGAGCGCGAGGAAGCGGGGAATGTTCATGCGCAGCGGACAACTATTCTCACAAGGCGAGAGCGCGAGTTCCTGGCAGACCCCTGCGCGGCAACGGTGCGCGACGATATGGTCTTCGTACTCGTCGCGGAAGTGGCGGATGGTGGTGAGGACGGGATTGGGCGCCGACTGGCCGAGGGCGCAGAGCGAACAATCGCGGATCATGCGGCCGAGCTCGTCGAGAAGATTCAAATGCTCGGCCGTCCCGCTGCCGGTGGTGACGGAGTTCAGGATGCGCAGGGCTTTGTTGAGGCCTACGCGGCAGGGGACGCATTTTCCGCAGGACTCAGAATGCGTGAATTCGATGAAGTAGCGGGCCACATCGACCATGCAGTTGTCTTCGTCCATGACGACCATGCCGCCCGAGCCCATGATGGAGCCGATCTGGGCGAGACTCTCGTAGTCGACGGGGGTTTCGAACATGTCTGCGGGAATGCAGCCGCCTGAGGGTCCGCCGGTTTGCACGGCCTTGACGCGGCGGCCCGGCGCTGCGCCTTCGCCGATATCGTAGATGAAGCTTTGCAGCGGCGTGCCCAGCGGCATTTCGATGAGGCCGGTGTTCTGCACTTTGCCGACGAGCGAAAAAACTTTGGTGCCGGGGCTCTTGGCGCTGCCAGTCTCGGCAAACCAGGCGGGGCCGCGCGTGACGATGGGCGCAATGTTGTACCAGGTCTCGACGTTGTTGATGCTGGTGGGCCGTCCCCACAAGCCTTTCTGCGCAGGATACGGCGGGCGCGGACGCGGGCGGCCAGCGAAACCTTCAAGCGAGGCGATGAGCGCGGTCTCTTCGCCGCAGACGAATGCGCCTGCGCCCTGGACCAGCTCGATATCGAAGTTGAAACCGCGATCGAGAATGTTCGCACCCAGCAGGCCGTATTCGCGGGCCTGCTCGATGGCGCGGTTGAGGCGGCGCACGGCCAGCGGGTACTCGGCGCGCACGTAGACGATGCCGTCGGTTGCGCCCATCACGTAGGCGCCGATAATCATGCCCTCAAGCATGGAATGCGGGTCGCCCTCGATCTCATTGCGATTCATGTAAGCGCCGGGGTCGCCTTCGTCGGCATTGCAGACGATGTATTTGGCGTCGCCTTTGGCCTTGGCGAGGAAATCCCACTTGTTGCCGGTGAGGAAGCCCGCGCCGCCACGTCCGCGCAGCCGCGAGGCTTTCACCTGCTCGATAACGGCGTCGGTGCGGCCGTCGATGAGGACTTTGTAGAGCGCCTGGTAGCCGCCGACGGCGATGTACTCCTCGATATCGGAGGGGCTGATGAGGCCGCAGTTGCGCAGCACGATCTTCTTCTGGCCTTTGAAAAATGGCAGCGCATTCCAGAGCGGAATCTCGGGAAATCCCTGGCCGTAGCGCACGTGGGCGGTGATGTGATCCCACTCTTCGATTTTTGCGTAGAGGAGATCGGAGGGGAATGTGCCCGTGGAGATGCCTTCGAGAATGCGCGCGGCGTCGTTGGCATGCACGCGGCGCAACATCACGATAGGATTGCCGGGAAGGCGAATGCTGACGATGGGCTCCTGAAAGCAGGGTCCGAAACAGCCCACACTGGCAAGCAGCACGTCGAGGCCGCTGCGCTGAATGGCTTCATTGAGGGCATGAAAGACCTCTTCGGCTCCGTTGCCGCGGCCGCATGTGCCCATGCCGACGGTGATGCGTGGAATGGAAGGCGTCAGCTTGGCCATTCCGGCCTCGCGCACTGCGTTGAAGGCGCCTATATCCTGAATGCGCGGCATTATTTTCTCCCCTGGGCCGACGAATTTTGGGTCAGCGATTTCACTTCGCGCTGCAACGTGCGCTCATTCACGTGGCTGAGAATGTGGTGGTCGACTTCGACGACGGGAGCGAGCGCGCATTGACCGAAACAGGCGACGGTGCGCACGGTAAAGCGGCGATCGCCGGTGGTGAGCGCCAGCTTGTCGGCCTCGCTGTTCTCGTCGTGTTCGCGCTCGCTGAGGCCGAGATCGAGGCAGAGCTTTTCCAGGAGATCGCGGGAGCCGCGGGTGTGGCAGGCCGTACCGCGGCAGACGCAGACCACGTGGTCGCCCTGGGGCTCGATATTGAAGAGGGCAAAGAATGTGGCCGCGCTGTAGACCCTTGCCGGGGGAATGCCGGTTTCGTCCGCAATGTAGCGCAGCGCCTGCATGGAGAGGAACTTGTGCACGTTAGCCGCTTGCACGACCTCAAGAATGCCCAGCAGCGCGCCGGGACGTGTGCCATGTTTGGCGATGGCCTGGTCGATGAGCAGACGCTCGTTGGGGAGCAGACGCTCGTGGGCTTCAAGAGCGTTATGAACAGCTTCAGGAGTGGCGCTTGGCATGATCCCTCTCCCTTCGGTCTGCGGCGCAGGACCGGTGTCCTCATTCCGCCAGACGCGGACCATTCACCGGAGAGGAAAGAAAGGAAAAAGCCGTTACCCCGCGGCATCGGCCGCAGCGGAAGGGATCCAGCAGCAAAAGGTCGTACCCTCCCGTAGAGACACTCTCCCCGGAGTGGGTCCGGGTGGAACTGTGAACCCGGCCATGACTCCTGCGATGTGCCTGTTGTCACACGTGGCTGTGATTGCGGGGTGATGCGTGAGGAAAAATTAGGCCGGAGGCCGGAAACTTATGCTTCCGGCTCGGGTGCGGTGGCGCTCGTGCCGGCTGGCTCGGGTTCCGGAGCCGGAGATTCGACAGTTTCCGGAACGGCAAGCGGGCCCAGCAGAGTGTTCACGCGATAGCCCGCTGCTTCGGCGGAGTGGAGGGCGGCGGCAACGGTCTTGCTCAACTCTTCGGCGGCGGCGCGGCTGGGCACGGGCTCACCCGCCAGACGCAACAGCGACGGCAGGAGCAGCCACCAGAGAAGTGCTTCGTACTGCTCGCGAACCAGGTAGAAATGGCCCTCCGCCTCATGGACGCCGCAGAGCCAGCGCACGTCGGGATCGAGCCAGAGAGCGGGAGCGAGCGCGACTTGTTCTTGCGCAGGTTGCGGTGTTGACGGCGCGGTTTTCCCTTCCCCGGTCTCAGAAGTTGGCGCAGGGGCACTCGCTTCCGGCAGCGTGGACGCTGCCGGTACAGCCGGACTGGAGTCCGGCGCTACAAGATCGACGTCTGCCGGCGTCGATGCATCTCCGAGGCTGGCGTCTGTGCGGGCCAGCAGCAGCACCTTGATGCGCGCAGCCGCACGCCAGGCTTCTTCACCCTTGAAACCGAGCGCGGCAAAGGCATGGCCGAAGGGCTCGCGCAGGCGGAGCCGATCGAAAAGCTCGAGGGCGGTTCGCTGCGGATCGAGAGGATCGATGGACTCGGCAAGCCAGTCCAATACGCACCACGCGAGCACCGGGCCCCACACCTCGGTTGCGGTAAGTTGCGGGCTGGGGCTGGGCAGCACGCGGCGCGCGGCGGCGTCACCCCTTTGGGGTAGAGGGTGTGTCTGTGGGTGATGGGTCCCGGCAACGTGCCGTCGTCAAATTTTACGCGGGGACACCACACTAGCCGGGTGTCGACCAACCCTGGAGCATGGTCATTAGTGATCAAGGCCACGCGATGGCCTTGCTAAGTGAGCATCTTGGTCGCGCCACGCCCCGACTCAGTATGGCTGCATCAGCGCATTTTGAGTATACTGTTGCCATACGAATTATATCGATATTTCCAGACGCTTCTATACGTTTTAAGGGGCGTGATTAGTTACGAATCGGAACAGCGGATTACCAGCTGGGGGAGACAAGGATATTGAAGGCTAAATTACGTGGTCTTGGCGATTCCGCTCGTAACGTGCACGGCAATATCTTTTCTTCTCGCATTGCTGGCGCAGCACCCGCCGTTTCATGATGCGCCCGCGTCGGCGAAGGCCATGAGGAATCCTTACGCCGGCCAGCAGATTGACGATACCGCGGGTTTGGCCTACCAAGCGCACTGCGCGAAATGTCATGGG
>CAVXOO010000364.1:0-4128 GCA_963762945.1 uncultured Acidobacteriaceae bacterium
TTGCCCTGTGAACTATCTTGGCGGTGAACCTCTCGCGCGCTGCCACTCCGCACCTGGTGGGCGTTGACGATGTGACACGTTATGTGACACATTGCTTTCATGCCGTCTGTGAATATGCGTCAACTTCGCGACACCCGTCAGCTGAAAGCCTGGCTGCGCGCCGGCAAGACGGTGGAGTTGCGCGAGCGCGACCGTCTGATCGGCCGCATCGTTCCTGCAACGGCGACCAGTGGCCGGCTGAGATGCCGACTTCGCCGCCCGCGCGAAAAAGATTTTTGGCGAGCGCATACTTGACTCCGTGGATATGTTGATCGAACAGCGGAGACGGGCACGCTAGTCAACATATACGCCGACTCGAGTTTGTTTGTCTCACTCTATCTGCCCGACCGGCATTTCACGCAAGCGCAGCGCCTCGAAGCCCAGCATGCCCCGTGTCTGGCTAACTCCACTTCACCGAGCGGAGTTAGCCAACTCCGTCGCGCAGCAGCTTTTCATGAAGAAGATTTCCGCCGAGCAGGCGCAAAATCCAGGGTCATCGCGAAGCCAGGTTATCAATGGAGGTCCTTCTGGCCGACACAGTCTTTGACCGCTGCATGCAGCTCACTCAGCAATATGCGAGCCGAGTCGCCTTGCGAACCTTGGATACGCTACACGTCGCCATAGCCCTGGAGCTGGGCGCCGAGCGCTTCTGGACCTTCGATGAGCGCCAGGCGAAGCTGGCGAGAGCAGCAGGGCTGAAAGTTCTAAGCATCGCTGCGACTCAATGCGGCCGGGCCGGACACACAATGCGTTCAGACCTTGCGAGTGCAATCGTCGGCCGCGAACCACGGCACAAGCGACGCCGAGAGCTATAAGGGCATCGCGCGCGGGATCGTTCTTGAGACCGGCCACGCCCAAGAGCAAGTGTTCGGTGGAAACGTAGTCGTCTTTGAAGTTCGTGGCTTCGCGAAAGGCCTGTTCGAGGGCCTTGTTCAGCGCCTGGCCGATGCCGGGCTGGGCGGCCGCACCGGCTACGCGAGGCAGTTTTTCCTCGATGCCGTGCAGGTCGCTTTCGAGGCGCTCGACGGGCACGCCGATTTTCTCGAGCACGGCGGGGATCACGCCCTCGCGGTCTTCGACGAGCGCCAGCAGCAGGTGTACAGGCTGCAACTCGGGGTTGCCCAGCTCGGCGGCGCGCGACTGCGCCTGCTGGATCGCCTGCTGCGCTTTGACGGTGAATTTGTCCCAACGGATAGCCATTCTTCCTCCAGGGATCAGGGGTTAGGAGTCAGTGTGACGCATCGCCACCTGAAGGTAGATTTTCGTAATCCAAGACAGGTAGGTCGTCGGTTTCGTAGACGCCCAACTCCTTTCGTGCGGCAATGATTGCTGTATTGTGCAGCTTTGCTAGCTCCAGCCGCGTTTTGGAGTCGTATCTGCCTGGATTGGAAGGAATTTCCCTTAAGACTCCGCCCGCAAATTGAAAATACGATGAGGACGCTCTTGACAGTTTTCCATGAATCGCTAGATCGGCAACAGTATGCGCTCTCAGGTATTCAGATGTGCATCGTCTTTCTTCCTTGAAGGACTCGATTCTATTATTCATTAAATGCTGTTTTGCTTCCTCAGTCAGAATTCCAGACGGCGACGAAAATGCAGCGCTAAAGTCTGGAATGAGTCTGTCCATATCTGCCATAGCGCGAATCAGATCAATCACAACATCACGTCTCAGTTTCCATTGTTCCTGTCGATCCCAGACATCATCGGAGATCTTGGCCTTGATTCCCTCTGCGAGCTTCGTGAGTTCGGCAATATCTTCTTTCGTCGCAAGGTTCTCGCCCTTCCTGGCCGAGTAGGAACCGAGAAACGGCTTGAACACATACACGACAACGCAGCCAAGAACAAACGACGCAAGATAGCCAAGCAGGTTGAAAACGTTCATTACCATTTTCCTTCTGAGGAGAGCACGATGGAACTACCAGAAGAAGTATGCACTCAAGGACTCGCGGCTGGAAGAAGAATTCTTCTTCCAGCCGCAGAACTGACCACTGATCAGAGACAACTGTCGCAGCCTTCAGGCTGCGACGCTGACCTTGATCTGCTTGGGCTGGGCTTCGGGCTTCTTCTTGAGCTCCAGCTTCAGCACGCCGGCGTCGTACTTGGCGTCGATCGACTCCGTGTCAACGGTGGAGGGCAGCGTGAAGGCGCGATAGAAGCTGCCGTAACGGCGCTCGATGCGATGGAAGTTCTCTTCCTTCTCTTCCGCAGCGAACTTGCGCTCGCCCTTGACGGTGAGAGTGTTGTTTTCCACGCTCACGTCGAGGTCTTTCTCCTGGATGCCGGGGACTTCGAGCTTGAGGACGACTTTTTTCTCGTCCTCGTAGACGTCAACGGCGGGCACAAAGCTGGCTGTGGTTAAAGCGCTCTCGGTCTCGTTGTTCAGGTTGCCGAACAGGGAGTTCAACCGGTTCTGCATGGTAGCAACTTCACGAAATGGGTCCCAACGGGTGATTGCCATAACTTGAATTCTCCTGGTGAATCGAAAGTATGTGGTTGGGGCGGGAGTTGACTCACCGCCGCTCAATCCATCTGATGAAAGTATAGCACATATGATTCATAAAATATGAGTGTATAGCGCTAATATTATGCAAAAACGTAATATCTTTTTATTATTGAGTTAGTTACTAAGAATCTAGTCGCTGGTATGTTGAAAGTCGCGCGCACCTGAAGCGCCCCGCGGGAAGCTTTTGCTGACCCTTTTGGGCTTTGCAGTATCGACATATTCGCATGGCACTAAGTCCTGCTTTTGTGAGAATTCAGGGTGATCGAAGAACAACCGCAGATCCTTCGACTCCCCCCAGCGGCAGGCCGCTACCCCATGATTGCAATGCAATCACGGGGCCCCAAACCGCTCCGCTTAGGGTGACAATTTGGATTCAATAGCTTAGCTGCCAGCCATTCGTCGCTGCGGCCCGGGAATGGCGGCGACGAATCGCTGCCGCACTCGAACCCGAGCCCCTCTACAATAGAGGCTCATGTCCGATCTTGGCGGCACTCTGACAACCATCAACTGGCACTGGGTGTGGCTTGTGGTGGCCGCATTTCTGGCCGGCGTGCTGAACGCGGTGGCGGGCGGGGGATCGTTTCTGTCGTTTCCCGCGCTGCTGGGCATGAACATTCCTCCCGTTCAGGCCAATACCACGAATACGGTGGCCATCTGGCCGGGGCAGCTCACGTCAATTGCTGCTTACTGGCCGGATGTGCGGAGAAACCTGCGCGCTGCGCTGGCCATGGGGCTGGCGGGCTTGCTTGGCGGCACGGCTGGCGCGGTGGTGCTCTTGAACACGCCGCAGAGGACGTTTATGCGTCTGGTGCCGTGGCTCTTGCTGTTTGCGGCGTCAACGTTCGCGGTGAGCGGGCCGGTGACGCGCGCATTGGAGCGGCTGAAGCTCAAGCGCCATGCCAGTGCCGGGAGCGGCGAGATCCATACGCCGCGCCGTTTGCATCTATTTTTGATCACGGTTGTAGTGAGCGTTTACGTGGGCTACTTTGGGGCGGGGGCGGGCTTCATTTTCATTACGCTGCTCGCGTTCCTGGGCTACGAGGATATGCACGCGATCAACGCGCTGAAGGTGGTGGCCAATTTGATGGCGAACGGGGTTGCGTTCGCGATCTTCATCCTCGACGGGCAGGTGGTTTGGCGGCTCTGCCTGGCGGCGATGGTGGCGGCGGGGATTGGGGGATATGCATCGGCGAGCCTGGCGCGGCGGGTTCCGCAACCGGTGCTGCGCGGGCTTGTGGTGGCGATTGGGCTTACGATGGCGGCGTGGTTTTTCTGGAGGAACTCTTAATGCTGGCTTATTTTCCCGATCGACGTGCCGTCTACGACGCGATCGGCTCTTGCGCCGCGGTCTGCACCACGCTCTCTCTTTTGCCGCAACTGATTCATGTCTGGCAGCGCAAGTCGGCCGAAGATATTTCGCTGGCGATGTTTCTATTGTTCAGCTTTGGAGTTTGTTGCTGGCTGGTCTATGGGATCGGAATCGGCTCGGGACCGATTGTCGCGGCCAATGCGGTGACGCTCAGCCTGGCTTTGGCGATTCTTATGCTCAAGCTGCGCTATGGCCGCGCGAAAACGAAGGCGCCGCG
>CAVXOO010000365.1:0-7089 GCA_963762945.1 uncultured Acidobacteriaceae bacterium
CAGCCGTTGAAGATGTTGATAGGCCTGAAGTGCTATTGGTGCGTGAAGCCGCTGGTGGTGCAGGTGAGAGTGACGACGCTGCCCGCAGCGATTTGCGCCTCTCCGTCATCGCCGCCGCAGTTCAGGTGATCGGGACCTCCGGTTACGGCCACCCAATAGGCGCCCTGGCCTACTACGAAGGTTGAGTTCGTTTGCCGGTTGGTGGGCTTGTTGTTGATGAAGATGTTGGCGCCGGCATGCGGCGCCGATTGAATCACGAGTTTGCCGCCGTTGAAGCCCGGGGCCTGCGACCGCGCCGCGGAGAGGCTAAGGAAGGCGCAGCAAAGAAACAATTCAATCGCCGACTGCTTGTTGCTCGCGCTCATTTCCATCCTCCACGTTGAGAGTTTGAAAGGCGAAGTCGCCAAAAAGCATGACAGCCAGAAGAAAACAGTAGAACTGGGCGTAGCGTACCCACATTGCGGGCATGGCGAGATCGAACATCTGGCTCCTCAACATATCGAGCAACGCGAGATAGACCATATAGCCAAACAGGAGCGAGAGGACGGCGCATGCGGCACTGGCGAGGGCAAACCACTTGGCGCCTGTCCAGCGGCTCGCGTCGCGTCCGTGGAGTAAGAAGAACCCCAGGGCTCCGAGCAGCCCCGTGCAAAGCGTGGTGAGGAGATTGCTCTGACCGAGGAGCGCGTCGAGCTGGCTTTTATCGGCGAAACCGCTGTCGGCGATGGCGGGTTCAATGAAGTTTTGAGAGATATGCCTCTGAGCTTGCCAGAGCGCCAAGATGAGGATGATCGCGCCGCCATAAAGCGCGAATCTGAAGATCATGGTTCGACTGGTCTTCGAAGACATGAGCGACCTCCGCTTCAGCATTCGATTGAGGAAATCGGGGAAACGAGCAAATAACAGCTGGGAATAAGGACAACGGGAAGCAGCGAATATGAATATACTCGAAGCCGGCTGCTGGGAGCGATATTTTTTCGTTTTTGCCGGTCCCGTAAGATTGAGCTATTAGCTGCGAAGGAGTGCGCTACGCAGTTTAGTTAGCAGCCAAACGCACGGTATCCAACGGGTAGAGCGCATTGCGGCGCGGCTGATTCCGATCGTAAAGAACAGTGACCGCGGAGCCTTCTGCCATTGGCTGGCCGCGGAACACCTTGCCTTGCCGCCGGCTGCCTTCCGTCAGCGAGAAATCGTAGTACAAGTAATACCCGCTACTACGGCCCCGGCTGCCCTCTTTGCAGCGCGTCACGGTTCCTTGGGCAGGGCTTCCGCGCGCCAGGAGACGGCGTTCAGGCAATACGGACGAAAGGAATACGGTCGCGAAGCCCAACATGAACAGCAGAATCATTCCAGCCGTTGGCAAAACAATAGACCAATGGCTCTGGGAATTTGGCGGGTCTGCGTCCGGGTAGGCCTGGGTGGGGTCGGGAAGCAGAAAGCGAATTGCCAAAGGCGATCCTACCTGAAGTGATTGCCAATGCTCCGAAGCGATGAAGGCGCTCCGCTCATAACTCCGGTTGCCGACGATGTACGTGAAGCTGACGACGTGCCCCATTCCTGTCCTCAGGCTTGTGACTGTCGCCTCGGTTTCGCGCCCCTCAACCGCGAGGCGGCGCGTCAGGGATTCATTCGCCGTTTCCCGGCGCAGCTCGTCGAGGAAGGCATTGGCAGTCAGGCCCACCCCGAACGCGATGCTCGCCGAGGCGAGGACGCAATACATGATTCCGGTGCCGTTTAGCCTGATCCGGCGCGGCATGGGCTGTTCCAGTTCTGGTGCAACCCTCCAAACCTGGCTTGGGATATCTGGGGACATGTTGCGAACATCTTAGCACTCATCATGAATGCGGCCCGATCTCAAGTACCGTCCCGGACGACCGCCCATCGTTGATCACGGACCACCGACCCCTGAAACCTGACCCCTGTAAACTGTCTTTATGAGCCACGAAGGCATTCGCATTGCGACGAAAGAAGAGCAGACGCGCCAGGACGATGAGAATCGGCCGCTGGCGAAGATCGCCGTGACGCCCGAGAAGGTGCGCGTGCTGATGACCGAAGGCAAGGGCCTGGAGATCGATTGGGTTGACGGGCACAGGAGCGCGTGGGCTTT
Organism: uncultured Acidobacteriaceae bacterium; assembly: GCA_963762945.1. Lineage (GTDB taxonomy): Bacteria > Acidobacteriota > Terriglobia > Terriglobales > Acidobacteriaceae > Telmatobacter. The sequence goes on from CAVXOO010000365.1 coordinate 2,108, forward strand.
CAACTGGCTGCGCGAGGCCTGCCCCTGCGCGACCTGCGTGGAAGAGCGCAAGCAGGAGGGCCGCAAGCCGGGCCAGCCCCGGCCGAAGCCGGCGGAATTGCTGCCCATGTACACGCCGCCGCCGAAGCCGGCGAGCGCGCATGCGGTGGGCCGCTATGCCATCCAGTTCAACTGGGCCGATGGCCACTCTGGCGGGATTTATTCGTGGGAGTATCTGCGCCGCGTCTGCCAGTGCCGGGAGTGCAGCTTCAGCCGCGACGAGACCACGGGCACGCCAAATTAGATTAGCGAGCCAAATTCGATTCGCGAGCCAAATTTGATTCGCAATCTGAGCGGAGGGCGGAGACACGGCTCGGAAATTGCCGGTGATGGTGGGCGCTGCAGGATTCGAACCTGCGACTTCCACCGTGTGAAGATGGCACTCTACCGCTGAGTTAAGCGCCCGGAAAAGGGCTTTGGAGGGGGTATGGCTGTCGGCCAGGCTCGGGGAGAATTCCCTGTCTCTGAGCGGCGGGGCCAACCGGTCAATTTTGCCGGAACTTCCCCGAAAACCGGCCCTGAAACCAGCCTGGAACCGCAGTCACGGGAAGGCCGCCCGGCAAGGCGTCCCGTAGGATAGAGTAACACCAGCAGGGCTTTGCGTCCAAATTCGGCGGCCATTTGGGCCGCGCTTTACGGTTGTTACGGTAGGGTTTGGACGGGAACCGGGTATGTTCAGAAGAGCACGTTCAATCCGGCAGGATAGCGAGATCCCATTGAACGGGGTAGCGGTTCTCGGCCCATTTTCCGGCCTGGGTGGCTCCGCATTGCTGCCCCTCACCTCGCGCAAAATGGACCGCTCAGCCGCTCTGTCGAAGAGTGGCGGAGAAGGGTCGGGCGACGGCGGCCCGGAAAACGGAGATTCCACGGAGGACGCCGACCACGAGGCGCAACCTTCGGGCGCGGATGGGGTTCCAGAAGATATGGCTACCATGGTCCTCAGTGGCGAGGCATTGGGCGCCGGTTCGGCCGTGCGGCCGGGAGCGCCGGTTACGGGAGTGGGAGCAAGGGCGGGAATAGACCCCGAGAGCGACGCGGCCATCATGCTCCGCGTGGCGGAGGGGGATGAGGCCGGCTTCAATTACCTCGCAGAAAAATACCATCGGCCGATGATTCATTTCCTCTTCCGGATGGTGGGCAACCAGGCCATTGCGGAAGAGTTGGCGCAGGAAGTTTTTTTGCGGGTCTATCGAGCCCGGGGGAGTTACCGGGCCGAGGCGCGGTTTACGACGTGGCTCTACCGGATCGCGACCAACCTGGCGGTGAACCACGCGCGCGATACCAAGCACGAGCGAAGCGCGCAAACGGTCTACCTGGACCAGCCGGACGAAGAGACCGGCACGTCCCCGGATCTGGCCGACGACGAGCCTTCAGTGGAAGAGCGCCTCGTGCGCGATGAGCGCATGGCCGCGATTCGCCGACATGTGATGGCGCTGCCGGAGCGGCAACGCATGGCAGTGCTGATGCACAAGTACCAGGGGATGGATTACCGGCAGATTGGCGAGGTGCTGAAGTTGAGCGAGTCGGCGACCAAGTCGCTGCTCTTCCGCGCTTACCAGACGTTGAGAGAGAAGTTGAAGGATTTTGTTTGACGGAAAAGTGGAAAGAAGCCGGAATCAACCGGCAGATTGCGGGGTGGCAAGCCATGAAAATGACGAATTGCAAGATGGCGGACGAGAAGCTGGCCGGATTGCTGCTCGATCCCCATGCTGTACCTGCCAAGGTTCAAGCGCACGTTGCCGAGTGTGGCGACTGCCAGGCCGAGCTCGCGAAGCTCGAGGCCACCATGCAGCTGCTGGACACCTGGGAAGCACCCGAGCCGAGCGCGTATTTTCTTACGCGGCTGGGCGCAAAGATGCGGGAAGAGCATGAGGCCGCGCCCGCGGGTTGGTTTGCGGGCGTATGGACTCGCATGCGCTCCGGTTTGGCCTATGGCCCTGGCTTGCGCGCGCGCCCTCTGGCGGCGATGGCCTTGACCGTAGTGTTGCTCTTAGGCGGCGGCACGTATCTTGGCGTTACGGACTGGATGCAGTCGGCGCAGCCCTCCCCAATGGCCGCCACGGTGCACGATCTGCAGACGCTCGATAGCAACGCGCAGGTGCTGGACCAGATGGAGTCGCTCTCCAGCAACGAGAGCGGAGACTGATTTTTGAGATGCTGGCTTACGGCTGGGAGAACGACTTGTGAACCGGACCTGGAAAGCGGAGAGAAGGAGAACGGCGGCCCTTGTGGCTGCTGTGCTCGTCCTTTGCCTGCCTGCAACCAGTGCACACGCTCAGCGTCGCGCTGAGTCCCGTCCGGCTACGGGCATGCGTTCCGGTCCCGCGCAGGGCCGGCCACCTGCCGCCCGGCAACAATACTCTCCGCGGCAATATCAGAATCAGCCGCGCGGCAATCAAAACCCGCAGCGGCAATATCAGATCAAGCGCGGCCGAATCAGCCGCCATTTTTTATGGCCAAGAAAGCGCCCTGCGACCAGTGGTCTAATCCTTGATCATTTCCATGCAATCGATTTTGAAACCGATCGCCATATTTTCCAAGATCATGTAGCAATCCTGCTAGTCTGGCTTCTTCTTCGCCAAGCCATCCAGCTACATATTTCCAGCCAACCTTGATACCGATGATAAATGCTCTTTGAGTAAATGCCATTTTTTAATTTTATTTCCGCTGTGAGCATAATAAATCGTCATTTTATGATCTGTATTAAATTGCCATGATACTATTTGCTTGTCAAAGTGTATTAGCTGTTAACAAAAGTTTTCAATGATTCTGCTTTTGAATAGGCGTTGTTGAAAAATTCAATAATTTGGAAAGATAACCCAGCAATTGGTGATGTTATCATTATTTATTAATCATTCATTGCTCATGTGCAACATGATCGCAAAGGTAAGCCATAGGAACGCGCCCGGCGCAATAAGCGCCATCGCGTTCATGGTGAGGCCCGTAAGGCCCAGTGTTGCCTTCATTTCAGGGGCTTGATCTGCCATAAGCTGTCCTTGTTTGGTGTCCTTCGTTTTCAGATTTCGGCCACGACCTAAAACAATACTAAATTGGTAATGATTCTTCTGTGACACATTCATTACATATACTTGTCAAGCCGCCTACCTTGTAGATGGTAAAGCTATCACCCGGCCTGCCGGGTCGGTGACCGAGCAGGACGGCGGGCGCGTCCAGCGTTTGGCATCGCGTATCTGACTGCGCAGCCAACGATGGACAGGATCGTTCTCTCGCAACGGGTGCCGCACCATCACCAAATCATAGGCGGGAGGTCGATCGGGGCAGACAATATGCTGAGCGGCACGCGCAGAACGCTGGCCGTGCCAGCCTTGCCGGGTCACGCGCAGTCCGGGACGATCAGGGAGGCGTCGCGACAGGGCGCATTCTCACAACCAGCGCCGAGATCGCTCACGAAGCGGCGGCGGACGACAGCGTCGTCCGGTGATGTTTATGTCGTCTGCTGGTTCAGTTGCGTGCTTCAGATGAGGGCGCCGGCAACCAGCACCTCCAGCGAGAAGGCGCTGTTGACTGCGGTTGCCTTTTGGGCGGCATCCGCCGAGCTCAACCCGATGGCCTGATACATCCTGACCTCGGTGCCTCGCAGCAAAAGGTCAAGGAAACGCGCTAACGCAAAAGTCTGCACCATACGAATCTGGATTTCCTTCTTCAGGAGCCGATGAGCGCAAAACCCTGGCCGCCACTTCAGTCGCGAAGCAAGCGAACCGCCTCCCAGACCATGGCTAAAAGTGCCAGCCCAAGGCCGCAGAGAAGCGCTACAACAGAACCCCGGAAACATTTCAGGCTACCATAAATGGCCGCGCCAAAGATGGCCAGGCGGAGCACAAAAAGGACTGCCGAGACCGCCGCGCCACGAGGAACCTGTTGATGGTCCATTTTGGCACTGATGAAGCGAATCAGGCGGCGCCACTCGTGGATGCTCGCGGCGGAGATGGCAGCGCCGGCGGCGAACATGGCCGCATCGCGCCAGCCAGCGGCCTTCCACAGCACCAGCGCGGCCAGCGTGCCCACGACCAGGGTAATCCGGATCGCTCGCTTCAGCAGGGCCTGCAAGCCGTCGTCGGTCAAGGCAACCAGAGGATGCGGTTCATCCGTCATGAACCCGGTCCCTCGCTGCCTTTGCCGGGGCCCCCGCCGTCCTGGCCGCGAATAGACGTGTCGTCGTCCTGCAATTTGGGATCTTTGTTGGCCGCAAGGGCCACGCGAATGGCGTAAACCAGCCCGGAGACTCCGCCAAAGACGATTCCGACGACCGCGATCCACGATTGATGCAGGTGGTGAGCAATACGGCGATGTTGGCGGCGGCGCTGCAACACCTGAACCGTCGTCTTGCTAGCACGATGGGCGAAGAGTTGGCGTGTGCGTGGCATCGAGTCGCGGAGCTTTCCGGCGGCGACCTGTCCTTCGGCATTGAGCGAACGCCACCCGGCGGGCGGTCATGACACCGCCGAGATGAGCGGCTTGTCGAAGACTGGGCACGCGCGCACGCCGGACGCGCCGGAGCGCGCCCATCCGCTGTATCGCAGGCGCCCGGAGGCGTGGCTGGAATTCTGGCGCTGGCGGGGTTGACTCTCATCTACTTCGTAGGATTACGTATTGCTACGAACTTCCTTATTTCGCACTCTGCGCGCCGGGAGGGTTCCAAATCCCCGCCCGGCGCTTTTTCATCATTACTGAGAGAGGGAGCTTGTCTACGGAACAGGCGCCGGGTTCACCTGTGACAAGCTAAAGGCTGAGAGCTAATAGCAAGGAGCTGCCTTTATGGCCATTCATTGGGACAAATTCACCGTCAAGTCGCAGCAGGCGATGCAGCAGGCGCAGTCGCGCACCGCCGAGCTCGGCAACCCCGAAGTCGCACCGTTGCACCTAGTGCTCGCGCTCATTGAAGACCGCGAGGGCGTCATCCCCGCCGTGCTTGAAAAGATCCT
>CAVXOO010000366.1:0-5367 GCA_963762945.1 uncultured Acidobacteriaceae bacterium
ACATTGGCCCACGCGGATGCGCAGCGGCAGGTCGGCAGGCTCTTCCACCGGGCCCAGCCCGGCCAGCGCCGTCTGCATCTCGCAGAGCGATTTCCATTCGCGCGCGCACTCCCGGCATCGCGCAAGGTGCGCAGCGATCTCCTGCATTGCGCGTCCCGGCAAACGGCCGTCCATGTAATCGTTAAGACCCGTCTGTATTTGCTTGCAACCGTTCATCGCGCCTCCTCTCCCAGAGACATTTCCATCTCCGGCAGCGCTTTGGCCCGCGGACCCGGCAGGGGCTTCTGAAGCAGCGCCTTCAAACAGGCACGGCCGCGCACTAGTCGCGACTTTACCGTGCCCAGATTGACCCCCTCGATGGCCGCTACTTCTTCGTACACAAAACCCTCAATGTCGCGCAGGATAAGCGTGGTGCGAAACGGCTCCGGCACCTCGCGCAAGGCCTGCTCCACGCGCGTCCGGTTCTCCTCGTGCAGGCAATGATCGTAAGGCGACTCCGCGGGATCGACCAGCATGTCTTTCAACAGCACTGGCCGTCCGCTATCCCCCTCCGCCATCTCCTGCTCGATGGGAATCTCCTGCTGCTGGTGCCGCATCCACCAGCGGCGCTGATTCGATGCCTCGCGCAGCGCAATGCGATAGATCCACGTGCGCAAGCTGGACTCGCCGTGAAATCCGTGGATGCCCCTGTACACCTTGATGAAGAACATCCTGGGTCAGGTCGGCGGCGTCGGCTTGGTTGCGCACCGTGCGCGCCAGCAGCGAGTAAATCGGCTGCCGGTAGTGTGCGATGAGCCAGGCAAACGCATCCTCTGAACCCGACCGCAGCTCTGCCACCAGAGCCGCTTCTTCGGATTGGAGCGCGAGTGCGCCGGCAAGATTGCCCATGGTGAGGTCCGCCTGCAAGTCAGTTCCTCCCACGTTACCGCACTTCAACCACCATTTGCACCCTCCCCGTATCAGATCCAGGTTACGGGCGAGAGTTCCCTGCCAAATCTTGACCCGCTTTCAGACACTGTTTGGTGCTGAATGCATGACCAAGGCTCCGATGCGCGGTCGCTGGAGTTTCACCATACGGCACGCGCACCTGTTTTCTTAGACACCGGCGGGGTCGGAAGTGTTCCCGGCCATGGAGAACAGCAGTTTTGGTCCCACGAACGCTTTTTTTAATGATTTAAAGCTGAAAACAAAGGATTTAGACCAGGCTCCTCGATTTCTCGCCCAGCGATCAGAGCTGAATCGGCCATTCCAGCCTCAATTTGTGCGCGCCGAGCCCAATGCTTACGATGAAAGCGGAGACGCTGCCATGTTCACCGCCCAGCCCATCGGATTCATTCACAGCCCCTTCCATGAAACTTCCGCCATCCCCAAAGGCCCCGGCGCAAAACACGAAGCCGAGGGCACAATCGAGCTGCTGCGCGAGTTCGAGCCGGGCCTCGCCGACATCGAAGGCTTTTCGCACCTCTACTTGCTCTGGCAGTTCGACCACGCCGATGGTTTCGACCTCATCGCGCACCCGCCCACCGACGAGGGCCGCCCGCACGGCGTCTTCTCCACGCGCTCGCCGCGAAGGCCCAACCCCATCGGCCTCACGGTGGTCGAATTGCTCGGCCGCCACGGCCCCTCGCTGCGCGTCCGCGGCGTGGATATGCTGGACGGCACGCCCGTCCTCGACATCAAACCGTACCTCTCCAGCATCCCGGCGGAGAAGCTCAAGCGGGGCTGGCTGGACAACAGGGAACAAGGGACCAAGGGAACAAGGGAACGAGAAAATCTGCCCGGCCGCGACTCATGAGGAGGAATTGCGATCAAAGGCGTTAAGGTCAGGACGATGGGCTGCGTCTTTCCCGCTGCACTTCGGTTGCTTTGTGCCACGGTCCATTAGCCCCCCGGCCCCTGCCTTTTTGTTCCCCTGGTCCCTTGTTCCCCTGGTCCCTTGTTCCCTTGGTCCCTTGGTCCCTTGGTCCCTTGTTCCCTGCCTTTAAGGTATTCCGAGAATCTTATGCGTCTGCAAGCTCAGCCGCCAGCGCGGGTGATCGAGGCAATACCGTAGCGCGGCCTGCGTGTTGGCGTCGCGATGAGAGCCGTCCATGGGCTGCAGGAAAAAATGCCGGAACCGGAGCGACTCGAATGCCGCCGGTTCGGCGTTGGCTTGCGGATAAACCAGTTTCAACTCGTGTCCGGTGCGTTGCACCAGCTCCGCGCCGGCCTTGGGGCTCACGCAAATCCAATCCAAACCCGCAGGCGCCGCAATGGTGCCGTTGGTTTCAACGGCAATCTCAAATCCGCGCGCATGCAACGCATCGATCAGCCGCTTATCCAACTGCAGCAGCGGCTCGCCGCCCGTGCAAACCACAAATCGATTCACTGCCGCTTGGCCTTCGCTCTTCCTTTGAGGTCCGTCATCCTGATTCTGAGAGTTGTCATCCTGAGCGGAGTCCGCCGCAGCGGACGGAGTCGAAGGATCTGCGGTTGCTTTTCTCTTGCGTGTGCCCCAGGTCTCGCTTTTGAGACCTGGGAATGAACGATCGCGCCACTTCCCTTCAATCGCCGCGGCCAACTCCTCAGCCGACGCGAACTTTCCCCCGCCCGGTCCGTCCGTATCGGCAAAATCCGTGTCGCAGAACTGGCAGATCGCCGCGCCGCGGTCAGCTTCGCGGCCCGACCAGAGATTGCAGCCCGCAAAGCGGCAGAAAACCGCCGCCCGACCCGTCTGCGCGCCCTCGCCCTGCAACGTGTAGAAGATTTCTTTGATCGCGTACATGAAAAAGCAGCTTTCAGCTCTCAGCTATTAGCTTTTAGCTGATCTCACCACTGCTTAGGCTGTCAACTCACCACGGACAAGCTGAAAGCTAAGAGCTAATGGCTGAGAGCTATCTTTGCAAGACCGGGTCTTCAATCCCGTTCTCGCGAAAACCTTTCTCCCGCAGCAAACACGAGTCGCACTCCCCGCAGGGCGCGCCCGTCGGCCCCGGATCGTAGCAACTGCTGGTCAACCCGTAGTCCACGCCCAGTTTCATTCCCGCGGCAACAATCTGCGCCTTGGTCATCGCAATCAGGGGAGTATGAATACGCAGATTCTGCCGCCCCTCGACGCCGGCCTTGGTCGCCAGGTTCGCCATCTTCTCGAAGGCCTCAATGAATTCCGGCCGGCAATCCGGATAGCCCGAGTAATCGAGCGCGTTGACGCCAAGAAAAATGTCGCTTGCGCCCAGCACCTCGGCCCAGGCCAGCGCGAAAGCAAGAAAGATCGTGTTACGCGCCGGCACATAAGTGATGGGAATGCCATGCGCCATCTCTTCCGGCACGCGCCCCTTGGGCACGGCAATGTCAGCGGTCAGTGCCGACCCGCCAAAGGCGCGCAGATCGATGTGCGTGATTTGGTGCTGGGCCACACCGATCGACGCAGCCACGCGTTTCGCGGCCTCAAGCTCCCACGCATGCCGCTGCCCGTAAGCAAACGAGAGCGCGTAGAGCTCATAGCCCTCAGCCTCCGCGATAGCCAGCACAGTAGCCGAGTCGAGCCCGCCGCTCAACAAAACCACTGCCCTTTTCGCTTGAGTTTCCACGGTCATTGCACAGCCTTAATTCCCGGTTCAAAGTTCGCGTCAAAAACAAATTGTCATCCTGAGCAATTAAAAATCGGCTGTCATCCTGAGCGAGTCCCGGCGCGCCGGGACGAGTCGAAGGATCTGCGGTTGCTCTTCGCTTGCTCTTCCGCGAATTTACGCGGCGTCACACGAACCCCGCTAACTCCGCCAACTCCGCTCCTACTTCAGATCCGCCCCGCCCCGCCCAATATCCATCGACGCCGGAATCGGGTTGCGCTCGTCGATATACGCTTCAATGCAATGATCGAGCACGCCCTTGGCTTCGAGAATAAACTCGACCGCATCGCGCCCCGCGCCGTAGCCGCCGCCGCTGGGCGTCACGTAGTGCGCCTCGGCCTTCACCCGCTCGCGCGCATTCGCGACAGCCACGGCGAATCCCACCTCGCGCATCGCCGGCAGGTCGATCACATCGTCGCCCACGTAGCAGATCTCGTCGAGCCCGACGCCCTCACCAGCCACAATCTCGCGAATGGCCTGCATCTTGAACGCGCAGCCCTGGTAGACGAATTCGAGCTTCAGGTCGCGGGCGCGCGTGGCCACGGTTTCGCTGATGCGCTTGGTGATGACGCCGCACTTCAATCCCCCGATGCGCGCCAGTGAAATGGCTGTGCCATCGTGAGCGCTGTAACCCTTGGCCTCGGTCATGGTCGTCGAGTTCACGCCGAAGCCTACTTGTCCTTCTTTCCCGCGAATCTGCTCCGAAAGGCTGCCGTGCGCAGCACCAGGGCTGGGGACAAGCCAGATGGTGCCGTCGGTAAAAACGCCGTCAACGTCGAAGAGAATAATCTTGATCTTGCGGGCGCGGTCGATTACAGATTGGGGCGCAGTCAGTGCCATATCTTGATTTTACTGTCGGCAAACGGCCACCCGTCAACTACCGCGAGTGCATTCCGCGACAATGAATGCATGGACCCAGAGCCGCCCGCCGCAGAACCCCGCAAGCTCTCGCCCGAAAACTACTACTTCGAGGGGCCGCTGATGGTCTTTACCGCCGCCTACCACCTGAAGCGCGGATACTGTTGCGGCTCGGGTTGCCGGCACTGCCCATATGGAAGCGGCCCCGGCCAGGAAAAGACGCCGTCGCAACCTGAATAGCGGCGCGCGACGCCAAGCCGGGCCTTTTCCTTATCCCACTGGAAAATGTCCTCTTCGCCCCCCTCGCCGGCCCGAAACTAACGTACCCTCCGGGCCTTTTGCAACGTGAACCGTGTCACATCCCGTTCATACGGCCAGGACATAAAATGACGGCGGTGCGAGAAGGCGATGTGTGCCTCAGGACGCAGATAGCGCAACTGTGCGCAGATTTCCCCAGAGGAAAAAATGGCAACTCAGGAAGATACTGCAACAAAGAAGACGCTCGACGAAAAAATCGCTGAGCTGGTAGCCCGGCGCGTTGAGCTGGAGCTGGGCGGCGGGCAGGACCGCATCGACCGGCAGCACGCATCGGGCAAACTTTCGGCGCGCGAGCGCGTGGAACGCCTGGTGGACAAGGGCAGCTTTGAAGAGATCGGGCTGTTTTGCCGGCATCGCGCCACCTATTTCGGCATGGCCGAAAAAGAGCTTCCCGCCGACGGCGTGGTCACCGGATGCGCCACCATCGATGGCCGCCTGATCCATCTCGCGAGCCAGGATTTTACCGTGGCGGGCGGCGCGGCCGGCGAAACCCACTCCAAAAAAGTGGCCGACATGATGGCCATGAGCCTCAAGACCGGCAGCCCTTTCGTCTTTATCAACGACTCGGGCGGAGCGCGCGCGG
>CAVXOO010000367.1:0-9760 GCA_963762945.1 uncultured Acidobacteriaceae bacterium
TGGCGAAGAGGTCTTCCTGCAATGCGCCGGTGTTGCGATCCATCACCATCATGCGGCTGGAGCCGCGCTGGGCGGGAGGCTGCTGCGCGATGAGGTCTTCGGGGAGATCGTAGTTGAAGTCGGAGACCTTCAAATCGGTCATGAGTTGGGCTCCGCGGCGAGGCGGGCGGCCTTTTTGAAATGCGCGAGGGCCTGGAGGCGGGCGCGTTCCAGGGCGGCGTTCAGTTCTTCGCGCTTCTCTGCGAATTGGCTCTCGGAGAGATTGGGATCGGAGGGGACGCTTGTCCAGCGTGCCCAGCTTACGGCGACGCGCGTGAAGGGCTTGGGGACGAGGAAGCGATCCCAGGAGTTGATGACCCATGCGCGCTGGGGCTGGAGATGGAATGCGCCGATGGGCGCGCCGGTGAGTTGGGCGAGCTTGATGGGGCCCATTTTGGTGCGATAGATGGGGCCGCGGGGACCGTCGGCGGTGAAGATGGCGGGACGGCCGCTCTCGATGACCTTCTTGAGGCCGAAGAGGCCGTCGCGGCCGCCGGCGGAGCTCGAGCCGCGCGTGGTGTGGAAGCCGAAGAGCTCGAGGGTGCGGGTGATGAGCTCGCCGTCGAAGCTCTGGCTGACGATGATGGTGGCGTGGGTGCGGCGGAAGTAGAAGGTGCAGGGCAGCACGCACTGGTGCCAGAAGCAGAAGATCTGGGCGGCTGCGCCTTGGCCCTCGGGGAGGGGAGTTGCGCCGTTTTCGGCGAGGATTTCAAAGCGCCAGGTGCGGCCGATGACGGAGACGAGCGCCCAGACTAGGCGGGGCACTACGGCGAGGATGAGACGCTGGCGAAAAGTGAACGGAGAACTCGCGTGGTTGGTCACTGAGAGGATTTTATGGCCCCGCGGGCAACCAAATTGTACGAAATCGTACGACGATTTCGAGGTTGATTTGTTGAAAACAGTTGAGTTAAGTGCTAAAAAATACCCCAGGGGGGTATGAAAAAGAAATTCTTTATTTAATTTCCTCCCTGGCGCTTGTTTTTGGCGGGCGACCGAGGCATTTGGGCTCGTTCGATGAGGGCTTGGGCTCCTGGCGCACGTGACCGATGGCGATTTTTGCGGCACCGAGGCAGTTGGCGACGTCGTTCTCGGGCATGAGTTCGTTGACCAGGGCGTAGGTGACGCAGGCGATGAAGTCGCGGATGTTGTCGTAGCCAGCCAGATTGGGCAGGGCGCGGCGAAAGGCCTTTCGCGCCACAAGCTCGGCTTTGTAGTCGTCCTTGATGCGGGCGAATTCCTTGTTGTAGGCGTATTGCCAGGCGCGAATGCAACTTTGCACGGCAGCATTGCCGCCGGCGCGCTCGGCCGGTTGCGGCTCCGGCTCCGCGATTGCGAAGCCGGAGAGAACTTCAGGGTTGGTCATGGAGGATGGCCTTTCTTAATTACAAGTTTAGAGATTTTGGGGAAATAAACGGCAAGGGGGAGCGGGGCGGAAGGGGTTTGGGATGAATGGGATGGGGCGGGTAGTTGGAGTTGGGAAGTTGACAAGGGATTCGGGAGTTCGGGGCTGCGGGGCTGCGGGGACTACCGCGCCGAAATTTGTCGGCTTGTAGACCTTCCCCCGGAATAACGCCCCGCGCCCCATGCGCGGATTCCACTGGCAATTTTCATTTTTCCGATGTTATGATTGTTCCAAGCGGGCAGAGCCCACACTCGGGAAGGCTATTATGGCCGGAACCCAGGGTCGGGAAGCTCGCCGGTTTATCAATTAGCGCATTCGCGCAGAAGAATCAGAAGTACCCGCAGGACCCCGCAGGCACGCGGATCGAGCCCAACCCTAGCAACGGGCAGTGTCGGTTTCATCGCAGCGCCAAAATTTACCTCTCTTTAGTGGCTAGGGCACGAAGGAGAGAACTTGTCCCCACCGCTCGATCCCCTCATAATTCAACAATTTTGGGTGCGTGTTGCACTCTCCTCTGGCGTTTTGGCCTGTGCCCTATTTGTCGCTCTCTCAAAGCGTTACGAGCCACGCGAGAGGCATTGGGCATACGGGATCATCGGCTTAATTATCGGGTTTTGGCTCCGCCCGTGAATCGCATTTGCCCGTTCTCCGCCTATGCTGTCCCAAATGCCTCGGGTTCACATAACCTTGATGCCCCGGCAGGGCTGGCACCGCCAGTTCCTCGAAGAGGATCTCCAAGCCCCGCTTCTCAGGAGCTTCACGTTTTTGAGGCAGGATGTGATCATTCGGTCGGTATAATTCCTGTCAGCTTCTTTTAAGAGAGTGGGCAATGGCGAAGATTATTTGCTTATTTAATCACAAGGGCGGCGTCAGTAAAACAACAACCGCCTTTAATCTGGGTTGGATGATGGCTCTGAAGGGCAAGAGAGTCTTGCTTGCAGACTTCGATCCACAGTGCAATTTGACTGGCATGGTAATGGGCTTCAAGGGGGTAGATGACCTTGCGGCAATCTATGCTGGGACGCCGCCCAACAACATTAAGGACGGCCTCGCTCCTGCCTTCGAATCGCAGCCACGCCAAATTGTGCCCGTGGAGTGCGTTGAGGTTGAGGGAAACGATCAGCTTCTTCTGCTGCCGGGGCACATCGGGCTTGCAGAGTACGAGACCACGTTGGGTATTGCACAAGAACTGAGTGGCTCATTGCTGGCCCTTCGCAACCTCCCTGGCTCGATCCGCTTTCTCTTGGATCGGACTGCCGCCAAATACAACGCAGATTTTGTACTCGTCGATATGAGTCCCAGTCTCGGCCCGTTAAACCAGAATCTCCTCACGACAAGTGACTACTTCCTTGTGCCGCTGCACCCCGACTACTTTTCTTCAATGGCGCTAAGTTCGCTCGCCAAGGTGCTCCCAAGGTGGAAGTCTTGGGCCGACACGGCCTTTGAAATTGATGCCCTCAAAGGGGCAGACTACCCCTTCCCACAGCCAAATATCACCTTCATTGGCGCGGCCGTCCAAAAATACAGGCCCCGCCTTGGGCACGCGAGTAAGGCGTTCCAGAGATGGATTGATCAACTTACAGAAGGCCTCAGAGACACGCTTGTTCCGGCACTTGAGAAAGTGGGTATGGTTGACCGTAAGAGGTTTATGGATCGGCTGGGCGTCAAACCATGGGAACCTTTGCTTGAGGTTGCGGATTTCAACAGTCTGATTGCTCTGTCCCAAGAACATCAAGTTCCTGTTTATGCGCTAACTTCAAAGCAAACTGGTCAGGCGGGCGCAGTGTGGGACCAAACAGTAGAGAGCATGAGGGTCTATGAACAGGCCTTCTCGGCTTGTGCAGAGAAAGTTTTCCGCCTTACTGCGTAAGTTATGATGACCCCTTTAGCGCATTTTGAAGCGGTGTGGAGCAGGTGTTCTCAATTGGCTACCCTGCACGCTTTCCTCGATAGCAACGTTACCGGCATCTTGCAGCCAGACGAGTTGCTGAGAGCCGAGTGGGTTGCGCGCGTCTGCGGTCTTGATCTCTACGTTCACGAACTCGTCGCGCAACGTATGCTTGAAATCTTTGAGGGGAGGCGCCCGCCAACCGCAGCATACCTTAAGTTTCATGTTTCGACAGAAACCCTGAATCGAATACGCGCAGCGGCGATGTTGTCTGAAGCAAGCTCTGCATTTGATCTCTTCGTGCGAACCCATCTGGGTCGCATTACGTTTCAATTCCCAGAAGATATTGCAGACGGTATTAGGCTCTGCTCCACTATTGAGCTGTGGAATGAGGTAGCCCTCGTCCTTGGTGCCACTCCAGCCACGAAGACGAATGAGGCGAAGAATCTCAAAACTCAACTCTCTCTTTTGGTCAGACGCCGAAATTCGATCGCTCACGAAGGCGACCTTCAGCAATCTCCGCCTAGAGAGCCATGGCCGATCTCCCGGGCAGATCTCACTTTTGTCGGAGATCAGATTGAACGCATCGTGAGAGCAATAGATGCCGCTATCTAACCTATTGGGCTTTCCCGATCGCCCCCATGCTCTTCCATCTTGCCGCCCAATAAGGGCGAAGTTCTCTGAGAGTCGCCTTCAATCCGTCGTCTGCTGCGGGGTTTAGGGAGTGCCTAGTGTCTGCTATCGAACGCGCTACATCCAGCAGCCGCTCCAAATTTGGATTGCTCCCGTCAAGTCGTCTTGTGGGAAGCGGTTTTTGGCGGTGCGGGCGGGTAGTTTGTTTCTCGAAAAATCGTGGGCGGATTGGGCACCCTTCGGCTGCGCTCAGGGCAGGTCTTAAAGCCGAGGCGTGATACGAGACAGGACGGCGGGACTGAGGGGCTTTGGGGCTGCGTCTCTGATTTTGTGGGTTTTGCTGCCGCGCGGAACGGCGTTCTTACGCCCCCTGCGGGGGCTGGCGGTCGGTTTTCGATCCTTTCCCCCAGGCTTGCGCCTGGGGCTACCATCTTTTGCCCGCTAAAGCGGGCTTTTGAGCCGGGCCTCGCTGGAGGAAGCGGGGCGGCCGTTCGTAGTATCCCCGGTCCCTAAAGGCGAGGGACCGGGGGCACCCGGCGGCGCGTGGTTTGTATCTCGAAAGATCGTGGGCGGTTTTGGCGTGGCTCAACAGCTTGGTGAATCAGTCTGCACGGATGCCTGGAAGAAAGGCCCGTGGCTCAAGCCGCACTGAATCGAGGCGGCTTATTCGGGAGGCTGAAGCCTCCCGCTCACTCCGGCGGGCGAAAAACCGAGTTTTTTGCCAGCCTGTGAAGCCAGGGCCTGATACAAGACTGGACTGCGGGACGTGGTATCCCCGGTCCCCAAAGGCTAGGGACCGGGGGCACCCGGCTGCAGGCGTTTGTCTTCAGGTTCTCGGAGGTCCGTTCCAAGGAATCGTGCGGCCCTCCGGGGCGCGGCCCGTGCCTTCGCGGCTTTCCCAGGACCGCGTCCGCCACGGCGGACTTGTCCTGGGCTATTTTCGTCGCGCCCCTCCGGGGCGGAGTTGGAGTTGGTGGTCATGTCGTCAAAAAAGACGGGCGGCTGGAAGGCCGCCCGATTGGAGGATCGCTCTGCAATCGTTCCCCGTTGATCTGGCCCTGAAATGGTGTCGTGGTATCCCCGGTCCCCAAAGGCTAGGGACCGGGGGCACCCGGCTATCCCAAATTTTCTGCACGCCCGCTCATCGCGATGAGGCTGCAATGAACGGGGCACAGCGAATTCAATCTGGACCTCTACCGGTGTTACGGGAGGGGTTGGATGGGGAAGTAGATGTGGCTTAGGCCGCTGCCGGCGCTGATGCCTAACATGCCGTTCGAGGCTCCGAGGTCGTCGTGGCAACTGAAGCAGTTGGTTGCGCCCTGGACGTAGGTTTCCATGGTGGAGTTGGCGAGTACGCTGGTGCCCACCTGCGTGCCGCTGGAGGGGGGCGCGCCGCCGATGGTCCAGGTGGCTCCTAACATGAAGTAGTTCTTGCGCATGTCGCCCGCAAGCAACTGAGAAAGAACGCTGTTGTTGATGGAGACGATTTGCGTGTTGGAGCTGATGCTGGCTGCGGCCGTGCCGGGCAATCCCCAGGGATTGGAGCGCAGGGTGTTGCTGGGAGAGACGGGCGAGCCGGAGGGAACTCCGGCGATATCGTCTCCGTTGAGCTGAGCATGGGAGATATTGAAGGTGCTGCCGGTGGGGCAGTTGGTGGTGCAGAAGAGCCAGGTTCCGGTGCTGTTCTGCGCGATGGTTTGATTGCCCGAGGTTGAGGTGTAGGTGTAGGCGGCGCTAGGGGTGTTGCCGAAGTGCTCGAAGGTGGCCCAGATCATCTCGGGATGGCCGGCGACGGTGGCGACGAAGTGCACGCCGACGAGAGCCAGGGTGATGTTTTTGGTCCCGCTGGGAACCCAGTTGCTGGGAGTGGAGGTGTTGTAGTTGGGCACGGTGGCACTGACGGTGACGTAGTTGCTGGAGCTGGGGAGGGTGGAGGCGTCGACCCAGGACATTTTGACTTCGACGGCGAGGGCGTTGGGATCGGGGAATGTGACGCCTTTGGACGTGGCGTAGTTGGTGACCGCGGTCAACTGCGCGGAGGTGTTGGGGAATTCGGTGGCCGCGGGCAGGATGCCGCCGGTTTTGTTGCCGGTGAGGAAGTAGGCATAAACATCGTTGACGACGATGGTGTAGTAGACGAGGGAGTTGGCCTGGGAGAGGAGCGAGTCGCCGGTGGCCTGGCCCTCTTCAGGGTTGACGGGGGTGATGAGGGTGCCGAAGGGGTTGATGAAGATGATGTGGCCGTTGATCACGAAGCGCTGAGCGACCATGGGCATTGCCATCTGCGGGGCTGCCGGCCTTTCGACCAATTTGAGGTTGGCGTCTGGAACCATGCGCATCTCCATCTTGGGCGCTGCCACTGATTTGGTGAGCTCGGGACTGAGGATGGGCTTTGCGCCGAGGATCGGCTTGCCGGCCGCGGTTTTGAAGGTTACTTTGCCGGCCACGATGGTGGCGCTTTCAACTTCAACTTCTTTGCCCAGGCTGTTGAGGATAAGCGGTTTGCCGTTGGGCGAGATCTTGGCGGGTTCGACCTCGAAGATATGGTGGCTCTTGTCCATGATTACGGGGAGACCGTGGGGGCCGGGTGTGGGGACGCGGATGCCGACGATGGGGAAGAATCCCGAGACGTGCTTGGTGAGGGTGCGCTGGTTGCTCGCATTGAGCGGGGAGACGTCGTAGAAGGTGGGGGAGTCGAAGATGTGGCCGCCGCCGCCGTAGCTCGACGGGGCCGGCGAGAGAATCCACAGGAACATTTGTTCCGACCACGCATAGAAGGAGCAGAGACTGTTGGGTGAGAAGGCGAGGCTGTCGGCGGGATTGACTACGCCGTTGACCGTGGGCGTTCCGCCGAACCAGCCGTTGAAGGTTGAGGCGGTGACGGGACAGCCGGCAGCGGCCGAGGCGTTGGTGGGGATGGTTTGCGCGCGCACGGGAGAGGGCTCGACGAGTTGGCGGGTCATCAGGAGCGCGGCGACAGCGACGCCCGACGCCAGAAGTGCCAGGCCGATCTTTCCGTTGATGCGACGATGGCGTGGAGCGGGGTTGGATTGTTTTGCTGAGGCGGGGGAACTTCTGTGAACGGCTGGGTTGCTCATGGGGGACCTCCGTTGGGTTTGGAAACAGAGCGAGCTTCCTCTGCGGCGCATCTGCGGCCTGGAAACTGCCCGGTTTGTCTTAGACCTTAGGGGAATGAGCGTCTGGGGAAAGGGGAAAGAACAGGGGATTTTGTTTCGACTCAGAGGCGCGACTCAATATACCTCTGGGTTGGCCGCGTGCGCAATTCTTTTTTGCGGTTCGAGTCCCTTGGTGCGCTTTCGCGCAGGCAGGTTGCCCGGAAGGATAGTGTCGGGGATTCTGCGAACGTTTCAGCGGTTGGGCAGTAGGCCAGATTGGGAGAAACCATCCCTCGGGGGCTAAAGCCCACGCTCATTTCGGCTGCTTACGGCACGGCTTAAGCCGTGCCGTTTCAAAACGGTTTCAAGCTGACCCGCTACCGTCATTTGCGGGGGCGATGGCTAACTCAGACGGCGATGGCGGTGGCCATCTCATTGAGGATGGCCTGGGCGGCGTCGGCGGGGGAGGGGGCCTGGGTGATGGGACGGCCTACAACGAGGAAACTTGCGCCGGCCTGGAGGGCGGCGGCGGGAGTGGCGAGGCGCTTTTGATCGGCGGCGTCTGCGCCCTCGGGACGGATGCCGGGGACGACGAGCACTGCGTCGGGGCCGGTGAGAGCGCGCAGGGCGGCGACCTCGTGGGGCGAGCAGACGAAGCCGCGGATGCCGGCTTCGAAGCCCATTTTTGCCAGCAGTTCGACTTGATCGGCGGGGGCGTGATCGACGCCGGCGGATTGAAGCTGGGCTTGATCCATGCTGGTGAGCACGGTGACGGCCAGGAGCTGGGGCGGACTGGCTAAATCGTCGAGTGCGGCGCGGGCGGCGGCGAGCATGGCGGGGCCGCCGGCGGCGTGAATCGTGATCATGCGCGCGCCGAGCGAGGAGGCGGAGCGCACGGCTCCGGCGACAGTGTTGGGAATGTCGTGAAATTTTAGGTCGAGAAAGACCGAGTGGCCGCGCGCGGCGAGCGACTGGACGAAGGCGGGTCCGGCGGCGGTAAAGAGTTCCAAACCCACCTTGAACCATTGGCACGTATCTTCGAGACGGGCTATCAGGTTTTCGGCGGCGGCCGAGTTGGGGAAGTCGAGCGCGACAATCAGGCGATTGCGGGCTTCCGGCAGCCGATCGAGCGCGGGGGGACGATCGGAGGCGAAGGCCGGCTTGTGGCGTTCGGGGATGGGCATACTTCGATGCTAAACGATGGGTGGATGCGGGGAGTGGTCTCCCGAAGCCCATCCCCGGTCCCTCCGCCGCGGCGGGCTTGGGACCGGGGGCAGCCGGCGGATTGCAATGATCCGCGGATGTCAATATGTGTCGGTGCGTCTTGGGATGTGTCGGCGCGTTTTGGGCAGGGCTTTGTTGCGTGCTTTATTGCAGCGGATAAGCGCCGGGGGTTTTGGCTTCGGCTTCGGTCCATCCTAAGAGCGCGCGCACTTCGGCGGGAAGAAGATCGATGGCGGGCGCATTCTGAATGGCGTGCTGCAACTCGAAGTTGCCGAGGTCGGGTCCCTTGAGAACGGAGCGGGGCGATTGATCGATCTCGACGCCGTTCATTTCAAAGCCGGGCTCGAGTTTGCGAAATTCGGCAAGTGATGCCAACCTTGCGGAGCAATTCTCTCCCTCCACGGGAGCGTAGGTAACCAATGGTGGTGTTATGGCCGGCGTTGCGCCAGCGGCGGGCGGCGTTGCGCTTGTCGCGGTGAAGGGCGAACGGATGTAGACATTGCCGTCAACTTGTTTGACCATTGCGCGATCGAGCTTGCCGCACAGCGTGGTTTTTTGCATGAAGCCAAGCAGCGGATAGCGGAAGTCGTCGGCGGCCATCAGATTGTGGACGAAGATATGGCCTTCGCGCTGCTCCAGGCCCGGACCCGTGGTGGCGTGCCAGTCGAAGACGTCGCCTTTGGCCACGCGATCGTTGCGCTCAAAGACCACGGGCGCATTGACGAAGGTGTTGTTGTAGGCGCGGACATCGGCGGAGTTGAGAACCTCAAGCTCCGCGTCGCCGCCTCACCTATGCCGAATTGCACGCCGAAGTGCAGCGATTCGCCAACGCGCTCAAGGCCCTGGGCATCGGCAAGGGCGATCGCGTGGCCGTCTACATGGGCATGACGCCCGAGCTGGCCATCGCCCTGCTGGCCTGCGCGCGCATCGGCGCGGTGCATTCGGTCATCTTCGGCGGGTTCGCCGCCAACGCCATCGCCGACCGCGTCAACGACTCCGGCTGCGTGGCCATCATCACGCAGGACGCGAGCTTCCGCCGCGGCGACGAAATCCAGCTCAAGCGCACCGTCGACGAGGCCATGGCCGCCTGCCCCACCGTCAGCCACGTCGTCGTCTACCGGCGCACCGGCACGCCGGTCACGATGGTCGAGGGCCGCGACCACTGGTGGCACGAGCTGATCGCCGACGCCGCGCCCGATTGCCCGGCCGAGGAGATGGATTCCGAGGATCCGCTCTATATCCTCTACACCTCCGGCACTACCGGCAAGCCCAAAGGACTGCGTGCACACCACCGGCGGCTACGCGGTGCAGACCTACCTGACCTCGAAGTACATCTTCGACCTGCGCGACGAGGACGTCTACTGGTGCACGGCCGACATCGGCTGGGTCACCGGCCACTCCTATGTGGTCTACGGCCCGCTGCAGAACGGCGCCACTGTCCTGATGTACGAAGGCGCG